>JANXXZ010000019.1 GCA_025350385.1 Bacteroidales bacterium | reverse complement strand
AGGAGTCTCTAACTCCTGCCCGTACCGCGTCATCCTGAAAGGATCTGTGTCCCTGGGAATGAAAAACAGGCTTCCTGGGATTCCCATGAACCGGTTCTGACTGATTTCATTAAGGGTAAGGCTCAACAGCCTGGGAAGCGGGATGGGTGAAAATTTGTCGGACACAGTAAATTAAAATAAGTTCATGGATTTTGAGAACCAAAATTAGAATAAAATGAATGAGAAGTGATAGATTTGCCTTGCTTTCTCTACTTTTAGCAGAGAAAGTGGCTCTTTCCCGGATTTAACTGCAAGCAAACTATGTTATTTAAACAAAATCACCTGAACGATTTGAAAATCGGGGATATTAGCGTAATTATTCCTGCTGCCGGAAATTCGGGAAGGATGGGTTCAGATAAGGCATTGTTACCAGCTGGCACAGGACTGAATTTTGCTGCGAACCTGGTGGATAACTATTTTGAATACGGAGTTCAGTTCATTATCCTGGTTGTTAACGAAAATCTGGATCAAGTGCAGTTAACTCCCGGTGCATATATAACTGTTATAAATAGTCAACTGGAGTTGGGCCGATCCTGGTCAATACAACTTGGTATTCAACAACTTCCTGAAGGTTCGTCTTGCTTTATTCAGAACATTGATAACCAGTTTATTGAGCATGAATTATTAGAAATACTGCTTGCTAAGCTGAAACCGGATTGTTACGTGATTCCAGTTTTTAAAGGAAGAGGAGGGCATCCTATTTTATTGGGAAGTAAAATTGTTCAGCATATCCGTAAGAGCATTAATGTTCCTGATTTCAGGCAGTTGCTCAACTTGTTTGAAAGAATAGAAGTCCCTTATCCCGATGAACGGATTCTTTGGAATATCAATACACCCGAAGATTATAATAAATGGTTTGCTGAAAATTAGAATTAGTTTTCGGTTAAATCTCCGAATAGGCAAAAAAAAGGCAGGTTGTAACTCCTGCCTTTTTTTATCGAAAGGTTCTATCTATTTAATCTCGAACATTTCAGCTTTAATTTTTGAATTTACTGTGATGTTTGAAACTATGAATTTGATTGCCTGTCCTTGCATCGATTGGTTCATGGTGTAAGGGAACATGATTCCATCCAATGCTTTATAATCAGCAAATTCAACAGTTGATTCTTTAGATTCGGATTTCATTTTCAGATTGGTGGAAACATCGTAAAAATCGGTTGATTTATTACCACTAGGTTTGGTAACCTCAACTTTATAATATTGAACGCCACCAGCTTGTTCCTCAATACCGAGGAGGTTGGTTTTATATCCCAACTCAGCATAATGCAGTTCACCAAAACACAAAGACTGTTCTTTAAATCCTTCAAGTTCGGCGGCTTCCATTGGCTTGGTTTCATTGTTCATAGGCGAAATAGATACACCTTTCCCTGCATTGTAGATTTGCTTGGCAAATACCATTGCACCGGATCCGATCTGCATGAGGAACTTATCCGGGTAGAGAGAATACATATCGAGGTTAATGGTCATGCCTTGCATGGTTGAAGTAGCCTGGATTGTAACATCCTTTACTTTCTTCAGTTTTTTTGCACCACCGATAGCATCAATATATTTATTCACAACAATATCAGCTGTTACTCCCTCCGGAGCAGGTTTCAGTTTGATATTGGGATCATACCAGTTACCCTGGATGTCGTAATATTGGATCTGCCCGGTTTTGGAGAACAGTTTCAGTTTTGGCGCTACTTCTTCGGCTTTGCCTACCACGAGTATATAGGCATTGTCAGGACGGATATATTTCTGCGCCATGGTCTGCACATCGGTTGCATTTACAGCAGCCAGGTTGGTCAGGTAGCTGGCGTAGTAATCGTTGGGCAGTTTATAACGTGCGGTGTTGATAGCAAAATCAGCAACAGTTTGTGGATTTTCAAGGCTGCGGCCGAAATTCCCCATCATAAAGTTTTTAACCATGCTTAGTTCGTCATCGGGAACCGGTTCGGTGCGGATACGGTTCATTTCGTAAACAATCTGGGTTAGTGAACTGTCAGTAACCGGGTTCCGCACTTCGGCCGATGCAGTAAAACGACCGATAATACGGTCGGGCGTGAGACTCGAATAAGCGCCATAAGTCCAGCCGTGCTTTTCACGAAGATTATTAAAAAGCCTGAAAGTGCCTCCTCCGAGTATTGAATTGGCAACTTTTGCTTTAATAGCATCGGGCGAGCCTGGTTTGAGATCAACAGGATAGGTCACGTTGATAGTTGACTGGACCGAATTGGCACGGTCAACAATAGCTACTGTTGCCTTTGAAGGAGCTTTTGGTGTCGCAAAATTTGTAGCAAGTACTTCGCCACGCTGCCAATTGCCAAGGTATTTTTCGATAAGTGGTTTGGCTTCAGCAAGCGTAATATCACCCACAATGGCCAGGTACCCGATATTGGGTTTGAAAAAACTCTTGTAGAACTCGTTGCATTTATCGAGGTTAATCTTTTTGACGGATTCCTCATTCATAATTTCGCCATAAGGATGATTGCTGCCATAAACCAGTTTGCCGCCAACACGGGTTGCAATAGCTTTTGGCTCATTCTTTTCTGCTTCAAGTGCCGATAAAGTCTGGGTCCTGATTTTCTCCAGTTCCTCCTGCTTGAATTGAGGATTCATGATGATATCCGACATAATTCCCAGGAGTTCTTCGTTATGCTTGCTTAAACAGGAAGCTGTAGCTCCGGTAGCAGAAGTATTGAGAGAAGCTCCTATAAAATCAATAGCTTCGTCAATCTGATCCTTTGTGCGGGTGGTAGTTCCGGTGCGAAGCAGTTGCCCAGCGAAATCAATATAACCGGCATTCTCTCCTTCAAGGATGGGTGAATAATCCAGTACGAGTGAATAGGATATACGGGGAATCTTATGATTTTCAACAACGAAAACTTTAAGCCCGTTGGCGAGCTCAAACGATTGATAATCGCCTATTTTAATAACAGGAGCCGGTGCCGGCTGGGGACGTTTGCTGCGGTCAAGCAGCTCCTTTTGAACAGGAGGGACAACAACAGCTTTTTTCTGGATTTGTTTGGTCTTTACCTGTGCTGCAAGGGGTAATGAAAGCAGGACGGTAAAAAAGATACTTAATGTTTTTATTTTCATGGTTCGTTCCCTCCTTTAGTTTTTTGCAGTGGGTTTGGGCAGGTAATAGAGCACTACCCTGTTTTCCTTATTCAGATATTTGTTGGCAACCCGTTTAAGGTCAGCCGGTGTAACTTTCATGTAACGGTCGATCTCGGTGTTGATGAGATTGGCATTGCCGAAATACACATGATAATCAGCCAGGTTCTCTGCTATTCCTGCCATTGTACTGTTTCCCGTAACAAAATCATTTTCAACCTTGTTCTGAAGCTTCTTGAATTCAAGATCCAAAATGTCCTCGGTCTTCACTTTATCAATCTCTGTTTCGATGGCAGATTCAAGGTCGGGCAGTGTTACACCCATATTAACCAATCCGAAAATGATGAACAAACCCGGATCTTCCATCGCAAACGGGAATGCCATGACCTGTAGAGCCTTTTGCTGCTTGTCAACAATCGATTTTGATAACCTTGAACTCTCGCCATCCGAAAGAAGGGTGGTAAGCATTGAAAGAGCATAGGCATCTTCGGTGCCCTGGGCCGGCATGTGGTATGACATAATCACGGCGGGAAGTTGAATGTTGTCGTAAACGGTGTCGCGCACTTCGGCTGTTTTTACAGGTTCAACTTCTGTTGGCCTGAAAATAGGCTTTGTACTGCGGGGTATATCTCCGAAATATTTGTCAATCAGTTTTTTAGCGTTATCAATATCAAAATCGCCGGCTAAGGAGAGTGTTGCATTGTTGGTAACATAATACATGCTGTGAAAATCCATGAATTCCTGCAGGGTGGCACGGTTGATATCTTCAGGATAGCCAATGGGAGTCCATTTATAAGGATGTACCTTGTATGCATGCGACATGGTTTGTTCGATAATCGATCCATACGGACGGTTGTCATACGATTGTTTCCGCTCTTCTTTTACAACAGCACGCTGGGTTTCAACCCCTACGCTATCAATCCGCAAATGCAGAAGCCTTTCCGATTCCATCCACAATCCAAGTTCGAGTTGGTTCGAAGGCATTAGTTCATAATAAAAGGTGCGATCCTGCTTGGTATTAGCATTAAGAGTACCGCCGGCGCTGAGCGCAATTTTGTCATATTCACCCCTTGCAATATTGTCGGATCCTTCGAACATAAGGTGTTCAAAGAAATGAGCAAAACCGGTACGACCTGGTACTTCATTTTTTGAACCGACATGATAAAGAATGGTCACTGCCACAATAGGAGTGGTGTTGTCCTGGTGAAGGATAACGTGCAACCCGTTTGGCAGATCGTACTCGGTGAATTTGATCCTGCCCTCCTGTGCTTTCAGTGTACTGAACGACAGCAGCAGAACAAGCATGGTTAAGAGTTTGATTTTCATAAGATAACGGTTATTGTTAGTTTTAAAATTTAAATTTATCGCTTCAACTGTTAACAATGCGAAGTAACGAATAAACATGTTAAAAGCCATAGGTTTTATAGAACTTGAAAACTTTTTATAAGATTTTTGCTATTCGTTTAATTTGAGAATGCGAGAATGTGGCAAGTTGATAATTTGACAATTAACCTTGTCTGTAATTTGAAGCTAAGATTTTATAACAACTTCATTTTCAAATCATCAATTTATTGCATTGCCGAATTGCCGTGTTGCCGAATAGACGAATTGCCGAAAAGACGAATTGCCGAATAGATAAATTGCTTAATAGATGAATTACCGAATAACCGATTTATCTCATTTTTTCCGCGAATGCTCAAGCAGCCACTTATACAGTTCTTCATCAGCATATGCCTTTTTCCATGAATCATGACCTACACCGGGATAGATAGTCATTTTGGCATTTCCGCCTTTCTTATTAACAGCTTCCACCATCTGAGTTGTCCGATTAACGGGAACCACAGGATCATCCTGCCCGTGAAAGGCCCAGACCGGAACATACTTCAGTTCACCTGCAAACATATCATCACCTCCACCACAAACAGGTGCAATGGCAGCAAACCTTTTCGGGTAAGTACTGGCCCAATCCCAGGTACCAAAACCTCCCATACTCAGGCCTGTGAGGTAAACCCTGTCAGGATCAATACGGTATTTTTTCAACAACTTCCGGAGTGTTCCATCGAGGTCATCAACGTTCCACCATTGACCTTCAGGGCACTGAAAAGATACAACGATAAACGGAAAATCAGGCCGTTGCTCAACAAACGAAGGTGGCCCCCAGGTCTTAACCTTCTGGATGTCAGTGCCCCGTTCCCCCGATCCGTGAAGGAAAATAAGCAAAGGAAACCTCTTTTCCTTTTGTGATTTGTAATCGGCGGGGAACCACGAAAGATAACTTAAGCTGGTTTTCCGAACAACGCTGGTTTTCATAGCCCGCTGTTTCTGGGCCGAAAGCTGGTCGTTCAGGGTAAAACTGATCAGGAGCATCAGGATGCCGGCAATCAGGTGATGCTTATGTATCTTCATTTTAGCAGATCTTCAAGGGTTATTTCACAGAAGTTGTTGATTTGTATCCAGGTATGATTCAATGCCTCTTTTGTCAGGGAAGTTGCCACACCAATCACCTTCATTCCTGCAGATTGTGCAGCGTTTATTCCAGTTACCGAGTCCTCAAAAACGATACATTTTTCGGGTGAATAGCCAAGCTTTTTGGCAGTCTTAAGGTAGATTTCCGGATCGGGTTTACCGCGTGTTACCTGCGAATCGTCGGTCATTACATCGAAAAGCCCCCGCATTCCTGTATTATCAAGCATGAAATCAAGGTTGGCGCGGGGAGCAGCCGTGGCAAGCGCAATTGCAATTCCGGCTTCACGGGCTTTAACAATGAACTCTTTAACCCCCGCAATAGAATGTATGGTGGAGGCATGAAGATGCCTGTATAGTTCTTCCTTTTCATCAGCTAAACTTACAATTTCTCTATCGGTCAATGTCCTCTTGAAAACACGCTCAAGCAAATCGCGGTTGCTTCCGCCAAACATGGAACTATTGAATTCTTCAGCTGTGATTTCTATATTGTATCGTCTGCAAAATTCAACCCAGGCCTGCAAATGAAAAGCATGATTGTCGACCAGTACTCCATCCATGTCAAAAATCAGGGCGAAATCCCCCTTAAAACCAACAGTCATAATAATCAGTTAATAGTGTAATAGAAGTCAGGCCGGATGAGTTGCTTCAAATCCTGAATGCAAATTTACAAATTCGATCGTGAGATGTATTTAATTTCATCTGCCATCTTATTTTTTTGTAATTTTAGGGTAATCAATACTCCATGGCCATGCGTACTGATTTCTTTTGCCCGAAATGTAACAACATACTTAATGTGGGTGAAAATGTTGTCTTCTCCACAAAAAATAAACGCAGGAAAGAAGGTTTGGTATTATTGCATCCTGACGTTGGGAATTATTCCCTTGTTAAACATCCTTCTTTTGAAATAGAAGACGGTGAAATGCTGGATTTTTTATGTCCATACTGTGGCGAAATTCTCAAGTCGGACAAACATGAGAACCTGGCTAAGATCCTGATGCGGGATGAAAAGGGAAATGAAGGAGAAGTTCACTTCTCACGCGTTGCCGGGCAGCAAAGTACGTACAAGATTATAGGACAAAATATGGAAATATTCGGGAAAGATGCTTCTGATTATTACGATTTCCTTTCTCAGAACTACTTTTGACCGTTAATTTTAAATTTTCTGTTTATACAAGATTTCAGGAGTTTTTATTAGTCTTAAGTGCCAGGTTCCTGGTGCCTTGTGTCCCAGGTGTCATCGTCAATGTTCTTTCGCAAATGCTTTTGGAAATACTTTTTGGAGCACACAAGTCATGAATAGGTGGAACCCGGAATAATTTTCTATTTTTTAGCTGAAAATCAATCACTTTTCAACAACCTTCCTAAACAAAACCATTTTAACCATCGCCTGGTTTGCCGGAATTAACGGGTAATCATATTCACTATCTTGTCTTTTGAAGAATGCCGGGATGAGATATTTAGCTGACAACCTGTTCGGGCGTTGATTTCTCTGGAATAGCTTGTTATTTGGCGGATTCCGATATATGAAGTATTACATTGAAAACTATTTTTTAAGGCAAACTATTCACAAAGACTTTGCTAAGGATTTAATGTACCGGATTACCAGGCTGTATTAATAAATTATGAAGATGATACCCTGAACAAAATAAAACATTTACCTTTGCACTCGTTTTTGAATAAACAGTCGTAAATTCGTATCTGACAGATATACAATAACATATATATATGCGTAGAGTAATGGTATTAACCGGCGGCGGTGATTGTCCCGGTCTGAATGCAGTAATAAGGGCAGTTGTTAAACGCGCCGCGCAGGAAAATGACTGGGAAGTGCTTGGAAGTATTAAAGCATTTGACGGTATCTTGAATGAGCCTACTGAATTAATGATACTGGATGAGGAAAAAGTTGCCGGGATCCATTACCAGGGTGGTACCATTATTCAAACCACAAATAAAGGCGGGCCATTTGCCTGGCCGGTAAAAAAGAAAGACGGATCCTGGGAATATGTTGACCGTTCGGACGAAATGATCCGTAAAATTCAATACCTGGGTATTGATGCGGTAATCAGCATCGGAGGCGATGGTTCGCAGCGTATATCTCAGAAATTGTTTGAAAAAGGCCTGAATATTATTGGTGTTCCCAAAACAATTGATAATGATCTTTCTGCTACCGATTCAACTTTCGGTTTTCAGACAGCAATCCAGGTAGGTACCGAAGCTGTAGATAAGCTGGTAACTACAGCAGCCAGTCATAACCGGGTTTTTATACTTGAGGTTATGGGCCGGGATGCAGGATGGATCGCTTTAAATGCAGCTGTTGCCGGTGGAGCCGAAATCTGCCTTATTCCGGAAATACCTTACGATATCAATATTATCCTCTCGAAAATCAATGCCCGTTTCCACCGTGGAAAAGGCTTTGCCATTATAGTCGCAGCCGAAGGAGCCCGACCCAAAGAAGGTACCGTGGTGGCACATGCAAGTAATGAGGTGGGTTATGAAAACGTGCGGCTCGGTGGATTAGGGTTCAAACTTGAAGATGATCTGAAAAAAGCCGGTTGCGAGCATGATGTAAGGGTTACTGTGCTGGGTCACCTGCAAAGAGGGGGTGTTCCTATCGCATATGACCGGGTACTTGCTACCCAGTTCGGCGTTAAAGCCATGGAGATGGTGCTTAATGGCGAATATGGCCGCATGGTATCTTATAGTCATCCTTATATTACAAGCGTTACCCTTAAGGATGCGATCCAAAAACCTAACCTCGTAACCCTTGATACAGCTCTTATCAAAACTGCACGTGGTGTTGGGATCAGTTTTGGCGAAGACCTTATTGCCCTCGAAGAATAAGCTTTATAAAACATAGTTGTAATTCAGGAGGCTGCCATTTATGACGGCCTCCCGTTTTTATAAATGTTTACGTTCTGGCTTTAATTGGTTAAAAGGAATCGGTCAATTCAAACGTTTTCATTTATTTTTGCCGCATCATATCCAAATCCCGGGAAACCGGAATTATTTTTCGTTTATGCAACCATGTATTCATTGTGGACAAGATTGCGGAAAGCATCCGGTAATTTTGGATGAAGAGCCTTTTTGTTGCGAAGGATGTGTCATGGTTTTTCGCATCCTGAAAGAGAAAAACCTGGGTCAGTATTATGAAATAATGAAAACGCCCGGTATAAAGGTTGAGCAGGTAGCGGTGGGTACGAAGTACGCCTACCTTGATAATGAAGAAATTAAGGCAAAAATATTATCGTTCTCGGAGGGCGGAATCAGTAAAGTAAACTTGTTTATCTCTGCAATTCATTGCAGTGCCTGCATCTGGTTGCTTGAAAACCTTCATACACTTCATACAGGAATCCTGAGTTCGTATGTCAATTTTGTCAGGAAAGAGGTAAACATCACTTTTCATGATGCCGAAATCAGCTTGCGTCAGCTGGTGGAATTGTTACACAGCATTCATTACATACCGGAACTCAGTTTCAAAAAGGATAGTAAAGATGATCATCAGCGGGCGAACAGACGCCTGCTTATGAAGATAGGCGTCGCCGGTTTCGCTTTTGGCAATATTATGTTACTGAGTTTCCCGGATTATTTGCCTGGTGGTGAAAATATTGACAGGTTCCTGAAGGATACTTTCGGCTATGCCGCATTCCTGTTGGCTTTACCAGTGGTTTTTTTCTGCAGTACCGACTTTTTCCTCTCCGCCTATAAAAGCCTCAGGAAAGGGATTATCAACATTGATTTGCCTATTTCACTCGGAATCCTTTCCCTCTTTCTTGAAAGTTCATTTGAAATATTTACGGGCGCGGGGAATGGCTATATGGATTCGCTCGCAGGCTTACTATTCTTCATGCTTATTGGCCGCTGGTACCAGAGTAAATCCTACCAATCCCTTTCTTTTGACCGCGATTACCGTTCCTATTTCCCGGTTGCGGTAACCCGGCTGATCGGCATGGCAGAAGAATTTGTTCCGCTTAAAGACCTGAAAGCCGGCGACCGGATATTGGTTCGTAACCAGGAACTTATTCCTGCCGATTCAATCATTACTGAAGGTGAGGGAAATATTGACTACAGTTTTGTAACCGGCGAGTCATCGCCGGTAGTGAAAAAAGCCGGCGATGTTGTATTTGCCGGGGGCCGGCAAACCGGGGCTGGTATTGTATTAACTGTTGAGAAAGAAGTCGCGCAAAGCTATCTGACCCAGCTATGGAATGAAGATCGCCTGACTAACAAGCAGACACAGGCGATGCAGAAGGTCGTAAACCAGGTGAGTCATTATTTTACCATCATTATTTTGCTGGTCGCAATTTCCGCAGGAATATACTGGGCCTTCACCGATCTCGGGAAAGCAGTGTATGTTTTTTCCTCTGTACTAATCGTTGCCTGTCCATGTGCCTTATCGCTTACCATCCCGTTTACTTTCGGAAGTGTGATCAGGGTTTTCGGACGCAATGGTTTTTATCTGAAAAATGCGGATGTCATTGAAAAACTTGCAAAAACGGACACTATTGTTTTTGACAAGACGGGTACTATAACTCATTCCCGTTCAATGAAGGCAGAGTGGGAGGGAAGTCCGCTTACAACGAATGAAGAACGATGGATAAAGGCATTGGCAAGGAATTCAACTCACCCGGTTTCGGTAACGGTGAGCGAATCGCTCAATTGCGATTCCAACTTTGAAGTTCACGATTTCATGGAAATACCGGCTATGGGTATTTCGGGATTGACAGAAGGGCAAAGGATACTGCTTGGTTCCTATAAATTTGTTGCAGGGCAGGAACTCCCCGAAGCCGGCACGACCACTGTTATGTATGTTTCAGTCAATAATAAGCTTCGTGGATTGTTCAGGATTGAGAACAGCTACCGCGATGGTTTAAACCGGTTAATCGACAGGCTGGGCAGCTTTGAGCTCCATCTGCTGACCGGTGACAATGATTCCGAAAAACAAAACCTTCTGCAATTCTTTAATACTAAAACACAACTTCATTTCCGGCAGTCTCCGACGGATAAGTTACACTATATCAGCCAGCTGAAAAATGATAATAAGCGGGTCGTCATCATAGGCGATGGCTTGAACGATGCGGGTGCATTATTGCAGGCCGATGTTGGAATAACCATTGCTGATGATATCTACCATTTTTCACCGGCCTGTGATGCAATACTCGAATCGGGTCAGTTCAGCAGGCTTGATAC
>JANXXZ010000582.1 GCA_025350385.1 Bacteroidales bacterium | reverse complement strand
TGACTTGTCCTGATATAGGTTTACACTAAAAAGGTGTAAAAATGGACAATCAAAAACGAAAAATCATTCAGAAAAAAGGGAAGTATTATTCCGAATCGGAGCGACATTCGATCATTCAAGAAATGCTCAAAAACGACTGGACCAAGCAACACGCCTGGGAACTTTATACCGGAGAACCAGAAGAGAGAGGACAGTTATTACGATGGATGAGAAAACTAAACTATGTTGGCAAAATCCAACATGAGCCCTATGTATCAAAAAGGAGTATCCGTAAATTTGAAATAAAATCTTCAGGGATGTCAAAACAGGAACATTTAGATTCAGAAGATGAATCCTTTGAAATTATGCAATTGAAGAAGCGGGTTTCTGAACTGGAGAAACAGCTCAAAGATGCGGAAATGAAGGCTATTGCATATTCTACAATGGTTGATATTGCCGAAAAAGAATTCAATATACCGATTAAAAAAAAGTTCAATACCAAGCCATCAGGGAAATGAAATCCAATTTTTCACACATAGGACTTGCCAGCATATGTGGATGGTTTGGTGTAACCAGACAGGCATATTACCAGGAGAACTGGAAAGAAATGGATAGGGGTATTGAAACAGAAGTGCTGCTCAAAGAAGTACTCCGTATCCGTAAAGACCATAAGCGAATAGGCACACGTAAACTTTATGAAATGCTAACACCGGTTATGATGGAGCATCAGATTAAAATTGGCAGGGACAAATTGTTTGACCTGCTTTCAATCCATCATTTGCTTATTCGCCGCAGAAGAAGAAACATACGGACAACCTTTTCAAATCACTGGTTGCGAAAATACCCTAACCTTATCCGGGGCTTTGTTCCATCGGCTCCTAATCAGCTTTGGGTAAGTGATATTACGTACTGGAAAGTTAATCGGATTAACGTTTATATCACCTTCATTACTGATGCATATTCTCACCGCATTGTTGGATATAATTTGGCTGAATCATTAGAAGCTATTGAAAGCATCCACGCATTGCAAATGGCGCTCTCTGCCTTGGGGGCAGAGCGCCCTTTGCAGCTCACCCACCACAGCGACAGAGGGCTTCAGTATTGCAGTACCGCTTATGTAAAGCTATTAGATGATAATGGAATTCTTATCAGCATGACTGAATCAGGAGACCCATTGGAAAACGCTGTTGCCGAAAGAGTAAATGGAATTTTGAAAGAAGAATATTTAGATACACAGCAAATCAAAACGATAAAGCAAGCTATCGCTTATCTGCACAAAGCAATCAAACTTTACAACAGCGAACGCCCTCACATGAGCATCAGCAACTTCACACCTGATTCGGTTCATCATGCAACAGATCCTGTTCAAGTGAAGCGAATTTGGAAGAACTATTACGCTAAGAAAAAAGCAACTGTAAACTCATGTCAGGACTAACATTAACTTTGTATATGAATAGCAGGATTAATAGTATTAACTGTAAACTTTTTTCAGGACGAGTCAATGTGTCCTCAGCGCAAAAATTATGAGCACATGTGACATACAATGTGCCCTCAGCGCAAAAATTATGAGCACATGTGACATCCTAAGTGCCTTCAGCGCAAAAAACCGGTCATTGTGGAACTCCTCACCGCTTTTATTGGAAAAATCAGTATCATTCGTAACTATAACCCGGCCTTTAAAAACTGAATGCGGAAACAGGTTCGGAGAAATTGAAAAGCATATAACTGTTTACCCCTATAATTCATCAATCTATTATTAATCGTAAAATTGAAATCGAATGAAAACTACTGACACTGAACTTTCGAAAGCGGTAAAACGTACCGCCAACACTCCTCAAAAGGACAGCGATCTGTGTACCCTTGCCCTGAATGTAGTCGCAAAATGGAAAGCAACCCCCGCCATCGTGCTGGCATGGACCGATGTGAATACACACGAGGCCAGCGTAAAAGCCTTTAACAGCATCCTGAACGAACGCCTCGGCGTTGGAGGCGGACGCAGGGAAATAACCGCCAGGCTTGCAGCCCTCGACAGCCGGATTGATGAAGGTATTGCTGCCATCAAAGGTTACCTGGTATATAAGTATGAAAAAGAGAATGCCCCGGCTTATTACCCCCAGTTTGGCATTGAAAAACGAGGACGCGTTTATGCTATTCCACACGATCGCGACAAACGCGCCGCCGCCTTACCCCTCATCCTGGCAGCCATTACGGCCCATGGATTTACCGGCGAGAAATACGGCAACGAGTATTGGCAGCAAACCATTAACGATTACACCGCATTGCTCAGGGAGGCTTCGGGCATCGATGGCAGCGTGTCCACCAAGGTAGGCGCCAAGAACGAACTGCGCAAGTCCATCCTGAAAACACATAATGCACTGATCATGATGATCCGGGCTAATTACCCTGGCACTTACAAAAACTCCTCCGCGAGTGGGGGTTCCAGAAAGAGAAATATTAAATCCCTGGTGGGGACTCAGCCGGGGTGCACGGGTAGGGTTGCACTCCGGCTTTATTTAGTTTTCGTTTGATGATTGAGGCGGTAATAATTTATACATTTGAATAAAATTGACCTAAAACAGTGATTGGGTTATATAATTGACGTGGTTGGCTTGTACTTTTTGTATGGATTTATTAGAGTTTTGGGCAATGA
>JANXXZ010000574.1 GCA_025350385.1 Bacteroidales bacterium | reverse complement strand
GTCATTTTCATGACGAGATAGCTATTTCATACAATCTTGAATTGAAGAGAGATAACACAATTATTTGAAAAGCAAGCCGCGACTGAATCATGAAAACAACTGTTTACATTTCATCCCTGCCATGGCAGGCCTTATATTTCTTACCACTTCCGCATGGGCAAGGATCATTCCGACCGACCTTCTTTTCAACCCTAACAGGCCCTGTAACCGTGTTTTCACTGGTGCGCTGGCTAAGAATATCGGTGCGTTCTTCTCGAAGGCGTTGCTCACTTCGTTGTGGTTTATGAGCTTCATGAACCTGTTCCGACTGTTGGATAGGTATATTGGCACGCATCAGGAATGAAACTATTTCCTTGTTTACCCGCTGCACAAGTGTTTTGAACAGTGCAAAAGATTCAAACTTATAAATAAGCAATGGATCCTTTTGTTCATAAGTTGCGGACTGCACGCTCTGGCGCAGGTCGTCCATTTCACGCAGGTGCTCTTTCCAGGCATCGTCAATCACTGCCAGTGTAATTCCTTTTTCGATGGAGAGGAGCACTTCCTTACCCTTGTCATCATAAGCTTTTTTAAGGCTTGGAGCTACCTGCATGGTCTTAATACCATCGGTAATGGGAATCGCAATATACTGAAAGCGTGGATTGTTTTCATATACATCCCTGATAATCGGGTAGGTATGCTCGGCAATGCGTAAGGACTTATCCCTGTAATTCTTATATACGGCATCAAAAAGTCTGTCAGCCAGGACATCCTTCTTCAGTTCACCAAATTCCTCTTCAGTAAACGGGCAATCGATCGTGAATGTGGTTAACAATTCTATTTTGAAAGCTTCAAAATCATTCTGTTCCAGGCAATCCATCAGGATGGTTTCGCCCATATCAAAAATCATATTTGAAATATCCAGGGCCAGGCGCTCGCCGTAAAGGGCATGACGGCGTTTCCCATAGATTACTTCGCGCTGGGAGTTCATTACGTCGTCGTATTCGAGCAACCGTTTACGAATTCCAAAGTTATTTTCCTCAACTTTTTTCTGCGCACGTTCAATACTCTTGGTGATCATACTATGCTGGATCACTTCACCTTCCTTGAGTCCAAGGCGGTCCATGATTCCTGAAATACGCTCCGAACCAAACATCCTCATCAGGTCATCTTCAAGAGACACGAAGAACTGCGATGAACCGGGGTCACCCTGCCGTCCGGCACGTCCGCGTAACTGCCTGTCAACACGGCGTGAATCATGCCGTTCAGTACCAAGTATGGCCAGGCCACCCGCTTCCTTAACTCCAGAACCCAGCTTGATGTCAGTACCTCGACCTGCCATATTGGTAGCGATGGTAACAGTTCCTGTTAAACCAGCTTCTGCAACAATCTGGGCTTCCTTCTGGTGCAATTTGGCATTCAGCACATTGTGAGGTACCCGGTCGCGGGTAAGCATACGGCTGAGTAATTCGGAGGTTTCAACCGAAGTAGTACCAACCAGAACAGGTCGTCCTTTATTTACCAGGTCTTTAATTTCAGTAATAACTGCGTTGAACTTTTCGCGCTTGGTTTTATAAACAAGATCATCGCGGTCAGCACGGATTACCGGGCGGTTTGTAGGAATCACAACCACGTCAAGCTTATAAATATCCCAGAACTCACCGGCTTCTGTTTCGGCAGTTCCTGTCATCCCCGCAAGTTTCTTGTACATGCGAAAATAGTTCTGCAGGGTAATAGTGGCATAAGTCTGCGTAGCAGCCTCCACCTTAACGTTTTCTTTAGCTTCAATAGCCTGGTGTAATCCATCACTGTAACGGCGGCCTTCCATAATACGACCGGTCTGTTCATCTACAATTTTAACCTTATTGTCGATAAGCACATATTCCACATCCCTTTCGAAAAGGGCATATGCCTTCAGCAATTGGTTAACAGTGTGGATACGTTCTGATTTAATGGAGTAATCACGCAGCAGTTCGGCTTTTGCTTCCAGTTTCTCTCTTTCAGGAAGAATACTTTTTTCCAAATCGGCTATCTCAGCCCCTACGTCCGGTAGAATATAGAACTTTGTATCCTGGTATGACTTGGTAATCAGGTCAATTCCTTTATCAGTGAGTTCAATAGAATTGTTCTTCTCATCTATCACAAAAAACAACTCATCATCAATGATGTGCATATGCTTTGAGTTCTCAGCCATGTAGAAATTCTCGGTCTTCTGCATGAGGCTCCTCATACCGGGTTCTGATAGAAACTTGATGATGGGCTTGTGTTTGGGAAGACCTCTGGTCGAGCGAAGCAATTGTTCCCCGCCTTTTTTCTCCTGTTCCGCCGGAATTTCCCCATTTGCTCCAGGTGTGAGCAAGCTTTTTGCTTCCGCAAGAAGTTTGGTCACAAGGTTACGCTGTTCGTTATAGAGTTTGGTGATTTCAGGTTTTAACTGCTCAAATTCCTGGTTTTCGCCCCGGGGGGTAGGTCCGGAAATAATGAGCGGTGTTCGTGCATCGTCAATTAATACAGAATCAACTTCATCAACGATGGCATAGTTATGCGAACGTTGTACAAGTTCCTCTGGATTGCGAGCCATATTATCACGCAGGTAGTCAAAGCCGAATTCATTATTTGTACCATAGGTAATATCCGCCAGGTATGCTTTACGTCTCTCATCCGAATTGGGTTCATGCTTATCAATACAATCAACAGTTAAACCATGAAATTCAAAAAGCACTCCCATCCATTCCGAGTCGCGCTTGGCAAGGTAATCGTTCACTGTTACCAGATGCACTCCT
>JANXXZ010000524.1 GCA_025350385.1 Bacteroidales bacterium | reverse complement strand
TCCTTGCCCGGCTCATTAAAATTCCTGCAGCAGCCCAACCTAAAAAACCGTAAATTTGTGCGATAGCAGGCAATTATGGGTTTAATCCCGTTATTACCTTCATTTCCTGCTACCTAAATACTAATATTAACTGACATATCGTTTATAACACCGTGTCAGTGCGTTTTACTGATCGACTCTACATACCTATGGAAGAAAACACCACCCCCGATATACCTTACCAACCAATGTTTTCGCGTAGCTGCTGCCAGCAGGTCAGGTCCGGCACCGTCAGCGAATTGGTATTCAACCATTCCTGCGCCAAACTCGATGTTCAAGACTGGCTAAAAGATCTCCCCTTGCCTGATACACACATCAAATTCGACTGTGTGGAGATCCGGTTTAAAAATAACCGCAAGGATTTTTTCCGCCTCCCTAATGGACTCATTGTTCATATCAGCGATATTGTAGCCGTTGAAGCATCTCCAGGTCACGATATCGGCGTTGTAACACTGACCGGCGAACTGGCAAGGATACAGATGAAACGGAAAAATGTGAATCCGTTAAAGGAAGATATCCGCAAGGTATACCGCAAAGCGCGTCCTGCCGATATTGACAAATGGATCGCTTCTGTTACCCGTGAAAAGGATGCCATTATCAAATGCAGGATTTTTGCCGTTAACCTTGGTCTCAAAATGAAGGTAAACGATGTGGAATTCCAGGGCGACGATACCAAGGCAATATTCTATTATACTGCTGATGAAAGGGTTGATTTCAGGGAATTGATTAAAATACTTGCCGACGAATTCAAAGTGAGGATTGAGATGCGCCAGATAGGGGTAAGGCAGGAAGCCAGCCGGCTTGGAGGACTAGGTTCATGCGGTCGTGAGCTCTGTTGCAGTACCTGGCTTACAGGATTTCATTCCGTTTCCACTTCGGCTGCAAGGGTTCAGCAAATGTCGCTAAACCCACAAAAACTTGCAGGACAATGCTCAAAGCTCAAATGTTGCCTTAATTACGAGTATGAATCATACCAGGATGCTATTAAAGGATTTCCTGACGATAACATACTCCTGAAAACCAAGAAGGGAGATGCGTCAGTTCAAAAAATAGATGTATTTGGAGGAATAATGTGGTTCTCTTACAAAATGAATGAAGGTGAACTGTTTGCTATTCCAATTGAAAAAGTAAAAGAAATCATAGAATCGAACAAAACCGGAAATATGCCGGAAAAACTGGAAGACTTTATCCGGAAAGTGACAAAGAAGGAAGTGAACGACATGGTGGCAGGTACTGACGACCTTCACCGTTTTGATAAAAAATAACTTTAGCAACCTAAACCTGTTTTTAATGCCTTTATTAAATTCTCTTCATAGCAATTTTAAAATAAATTTCCTGTTAACCCGGGCACCGATTATTGTTTTCTTCCTTATGCTTTTACTGGCTTCATGCGACGATTCAATACTGTATGAAGAGATACAGCACGTTCAGAAAACGGAGTGGAAGGCAACGGACACCCTGTTCTTTCAGTTCAAGGTATCTGATACCCTCCTGAAATATGATTTTGGATTTAATGTCAGGAATACTACTTCATATGATTACCAGAATCTATACCTTTTTATTACTGCCTACTATCCGGGTGGAACATATTCCCGTGATACGGCCGAATGTATCCTTGCCGCACCCGATGGCAAATGGTATGGGAAGGGAATGGGAAAAATTAAAGACTCCCGCTTTATTTTCAGGAAAGAGGTGCGTTTTCGCAAACCTGGAACATATCTTATTGGCGTGAACCAGGCCATGAGGCAGAAAGTTCTCAAAGGCATCTCAGATGTAGGCATCCGTATCGTAAAAACAGGCAATCAAAAATGAAACGAGCATGTTCCGTGCAAAACACAAACACCCTTGTATTTGGCAACATGCTAGTTCTCTGTCTGCCGGCAGGCAGGCATCCGACCTTAAAAAAGAAATTAATTACGGATGAAAAAGAAAGTTGACGAAAACGAATGGGTAAAACGATTCTGGATTGGGTACGTTTGTTCTCTGGTATTTATAGCCTTGTTTTTTACTGCACTTTCCCTGGGATGGCTGGGATTCATGCCTTCGTTCCAGGAACTTGAGAATCCAAAAAGCAACCAGGCATCTGAAGTGATTTCGGCAGATCAGAAACTTCTGGGTGCCTTCTATATCGAGAACCGTTCAAATGTACATTACGCCGAACTGTCCCCCTGGATCGTAAAAGCCCTTGTTGCCACTGAGGATGCCCGTTTCGAAAAGCATTCAGGGATCGATGGCAAAGCACTGGTACGGGTATTCTGGGGAATGGTTACAAATACCGATAAAGGCGGGGGAAGTACCATTACTCAACAACTTGCCAAGAACCTCTTTCCACGTCGTTATTACCATACTTTTATAGGGACCGGTTTTGCCAAACTCCGCGAATGGGTTACGGCAATCAAACTGGAACGAAACTATACCAAGGAAGAAATTGCCGCGCTTTATCTTAACACGGTTGATTTCGGAAGCCAGTCGTATGGCATTAAATCGGCAGCAAGGACCTATTTTGACAAATCACCTGCCGAACTCAACATGCAGGAATCAGCGCTGCTCATTGGTATACTGAAAGCCCCTTCCTTTTTTCACCCGGTCCGGAATAAGGATCGAGCCGGCAAAAGACGGGAAGTAGTATTGCATCAGATGCTGAAATATAATTATATTAATGCAACTCAATATGATTCGGTTAAAATACTGCCGCTTGATATGTCTCATTTCAGCCTGCAAGACCATAATACAGGCCTTGCCACCTATTTCAGGGAGTACCTCCGAACCATGCTGATGGCTGAAAAACCCAATAAAGATGATTATGATGACCCGGCTGAATACCGCGCCGATTCAATCCACTGGGACAGGGACCCGGCATTTGGATGGATCAAAAAAAATAAGAATTCTGAAGGTAACGCTTACAACCTTTATAAAGACGGCCTCAAGATATACACCACGGTGAATTCGAAAATGCAACGGTTTGCTGAAGAAGCAGTCACAGAGCACCTCTCAAACGATTTGCAACCCGCATTTTTCAAGCATTGGAAAGGGAACAGCCATGCCCCTTACGATTTAAGCGACAGGAACGAAATCAAAAAACTGGAACTCGCTTCCAAAAAACGCTCCGACAGGTATCATAGCCTTCGCAAAGCCGGTGTATCAGCCGATTCAATTGAACGCAGTTTCAACACTCCTATACCGATGCGGGTATTCAGCTGGAAAGGAGAAATTGATACGGTTATGAGCCCTATGGACTCCATCAGGTATCATAAATGGTATTTACAAGCCGGCTTAATGTCAATGGAACCACAAACCGGCTACGTGCGTGCCTATGTAGGCGGAATAAATTTCAAACATTACAAATACGATCATGTAGTGGTTGGCCGCAGGCAGGTTGGTTCCACTTTTAAACCTTTTGTTTACACCGTTGCAATGCAGGACGGGGAACTTTCCCCCTGTTCGCAGATTGCCAACGTACAATACAGCATCGAAGCGAACGGGAAACTCTGGTCACCGGCTAACTCCAGCGACTACAAAGAAGGCCAGATGGTTACACTTAAAGAAGCGCTGGCCAATTCCATTAACTGGATTTCAACATACCTTATTAAGCGTTTCTCACCCCAGGCTGTCGTGCAGATAGCCCGAAAAATGGGCATAGTGAGCCCACTGCCGGCTGTCCCATCCATTTGCCTTGGCACTCCTGATATCACTTTGTATGAAATGACCGGCGCGGTTGATACCTATGCCAACAAAGGACTCTATATCCAACCTATATTTATAACACGTATTGAAGACAGGCATGGTAATGTGATAGCCGAATTTACCCCCAGGCAGGAAGAGGCCATGAGCGAAGAAACTGCCTACCTGATGCTGATTCTCATGAAAGGTGTGGTTGAAGGTGGCACGGGCAGCAGGTTAAGGGGCAAATACGGGTTTACCAATCCCATTGCCGGCAAAACCGGTACAACGCAGAGTAACTCCGACGGGTGGTTCATGGGTCTGACTCCCGACCTGGTTACTGGTGTCTGGGTAGGAGGCGACGACCGCACAATCCGTTTCCGGACTACTTCGCTGGGACAGGGCGCTAACATGGCATTACCGATATGGGCATTATACATGAAAAAAGTATATGCTGATGCAAGCCTGCAGGTTACGAAAGGTGATTTCGAAAAGCCGGAGGCTCCTCTTTCTGTTGATATTAATTGTGCCACGTTTGAAGAGAAATCAGCAGGCAAAGGAAAAATTGAAGATGACGACAGGTATTAGTACTATTCCGTTTTACAGGAAACCGGCGATTATTGCCTATTGGGTTATCATTGCCACTGTTCTTGGTACGAATCTCAGTTTCAGGCAATGGGAAAAGCCTGATAAGATTATCAGGGATGATGTGAATCATTATTACGCCTATCTCCCGGCAACCTTCATCTACCACGATTTGAGACTGAACTTCATAAGGAGCGATTTTGAAACTTTTTCAAAACATTTCTGGCCATTACGAGGACCTAAAGACCAATGGGTAATTTTTACGACGATGGGGCTTTCGGTAATGTATGCCCCGTTTTTTATTGTAATCCATTATCCGCTTCTTTGGATGGGACTTGAAGCAAAGGGATTTTCGGCACCCTACCAGTTCGCACTGGTACTGAGTAGTTTGTTTTATTTCGCACTCGGGTTACATTATCTCCGCCGTGTACTTGATAAATTCTATTCGCAATGGGTCACAGCCATTACACTTTTCGCAGTAGTTCTGGCAACTAACCTTTTCTTTTATGTTTCTGATGAACCCGCTATGTCGCATGCATACAATTTTGCGCTCATGACGGTTTTTATGTATTGCACCATTCGCTGGAACGAAAAACCAGGAGTAAAATACTCCATCATTCTAGGCTTGCTTTCAGGTCTCATCGCCTTAATCCGCCCGACAAATAGTATTATAGTACTCATTTTGATATTCTGGAATATATCCTCTTGGAATTCAATGATTGAAAGAGTTCGGCTATTTATTTCCAATTTTTCCCTGGTGATCATCATGATTCTGGCCGCGATACTGGTCTGGATTCCCCAGATGATATACTGGAAATCGATGACCGGGCAATTCCTGTTCTTTTCATATGGCGACAAAGGAAAATTCTTCTTCTCTAACCCTCAGATTATAAACACATTATTGGGATATCGGAAAGGTTGGTTAGTCTATACCCCTGTCATGGTTTTCTCATTCATCGGGTTATTCTTCCTTTGGAAAAAATACAGGGCCATTTTTTGGCCGGTCACCCTCTTCATGGCCATTAATATCTGGGTGATTTCCTCCTGGTGGCTATGGTGGTATGGAGGAAGTTTCGGGTTAAGGGCATATATTGATTCCTATGGTATAGTTGCCCTGCCATTTGCCGCTTTTATAACATGGGCTTTCGAAAAACGACATTTCCTGGTTAAATCATTGGTTGGAATATTGCTGGCTATCTTCACTTTTCATAATTTCTTCCAGATTGCCCAATACCAGGCAGGGGCAATCGATTATGTTTCAATGACACGCGAAGCATACTGGGATTCATTCGGACATATTCGTGCATCACCTGCTTTTAATCATCTTCTCTCATTTCCCGATTATAAGAGTGCCGAAAAAGGAATTTACCCGGAACCAGTATTAGATCCGTTGTACACCGGCAAACTAACGCGCCGGGAAGGGATAGCCAGGATTGAAAAAGAACTTCGTTCTTCAACAGAGCAGATGGCTTTAATTGAGCAAAAATCAATCGATAGAGGGATACAGATTGACTCTATGATCTATCTTGATGCAGTTTGCGTGTATGAGACTAAAGTTTCTGCAGGCATAGTTAAACCTGCCGAAAAGTAAATCAGCAATTCTAATACTTCTGCACTTATTAAAAGTAAATTTGAACATTCAATTTAAGCATTGCTAATGTCCGAAAAATCATCCGTATCTGTCATCATCCCAGCCTATAACGAAGAAACCGGCATTGGACCTTTGCTCCAGGCGATAGTTGACCTGGGAATCTTAAATATTTCAGAGGTTATAGTAGTTGATGATGGCTCTACCGACCGCACCTGCGAAATCGCAAAGCAATTCCCGGTAAGGTTGCTGAGGCACGAAACCAACAAAGGCTATGGGGCATCCCTTAAAACAGGTATCAGGAAAGCTAACGGCACAAAGGTGCTTACCCTCGACAGCGACGGCCAACATAACCCGGAATACATTGCCCGGGCTATGCAATTACTTGAAGAATACGATATGGTTATAGGTGAAAGAGGCACTGATTCTTTCCAGGTACGAAACCGGAAAGGAGGAAAGAAACTCATCAGGAAAGTGGGGGAATACCTCGTTGAACAGAAATTACCCGATTTTAATTCCGGGTTCAGGGGATTCGACCGGGAACTCATACTCTCGATGCTTCACCTGATGCCCAACGGTTTCAGCTTTTCCACCACCTCCACCCTGGCTTTTCTTAAAGAAGGATATTCTATCGGCACTTTCCCTATTAAAGTTGAAGAACGAAACGGGCGGGCAAGCAATGTTAAATTTATTAAGGACGGCACCAAAACCTTTTTGCTGCTTTTCCGTATCATCATGCTTTTCAACCCGCTGAAAGTTTTTTTTCCCGGAAGCATTTTATTTACTATCACCGGATTAATCTGGGGTACACATGGTTATCTTGTATTTCACCGATTTTCAAATTCAGCAATCATCCTGATCACCCTGGGTATGTTCCTGTTTTTCTTTGGCCTCCTGGC
>JANXXZ010000497.1 GCA_025350385.1 Bacteroidales bacterium | reverse complement strand
GCTTTATCAGCAAATACATTGATACTTTCGGGTAATTTTTTGGTAATGCTTATTGATTTCTGAAGGGCAATGTCAAACGATAATAAGGAAACTTCGTTTATAAGGGTAACCATATCAATCTTTTCGGGGTTAATTTCCATCCTGCCGGTTTGGCTGCGCGACCATTCAATCAGGTTCATAAGCAGATCCATGACCTGCCAGGATGAATCCTGTATTATCCCGGCATATTTCTCAATCCCTTCATAATCTTTTTCGCGGACCTTCTCCTCCAGGAGGTTACTGAAACCTATAATGCTGCTGAACGGACTCTTAAGATCGTGGGCAATGATGGAAAAAAATTTATCCTTGGTGGCATTGAGTTCGCGCAAAATGACTTCGTTTTCTCTAAGCGCTTCCTCGGCCTTTTGGTGTTCCGTGATGTCAATGGCTGTTACCAGGCATTTTTGTTTCTCACCGGCAATGATACCTTCGAGGTGAAGGAAGGCTGCCGGATTCCCGTGAATCGTCAGCCTCACTTCGGTAGTTTGTTTTATACTGGTTTCAACGGCATTCTTTATGAATTCATTGAATGCAGGCAGGGAATCACGGGAAACAAAAAACCTGAAATTTCCGTTGATCAAAACCGATCGCTCCATACCGAGCATCCTTGCACCACTCAGGTTCAGCTCACTGATTGTGCCGTCATGACCGAGTGTAAAATATCCCACCGGGGCGAAATCGTAAATAGCAGTGAATTTATTGGCTGCAGTTTCAGCTTTATCCCTGGCCAGCCTGAGTTCCTCGTTCTGCATTTCCAGTTCCACCTGGTGAACTTCCAGCTCATGCAGCAGTTTCAATACGTCTGCTTCACTTCGGTTCTGTCCGATACCGGCAGCAGGTGATGATGCATTTACCGATTGCTTTTTCAATAATTGTCTTTCTGATTTTTGGCGAAGGAGAGAGGCTTCGGTCGGTTCTTTTCCCTTGGTCTTCATACACTAACAATTTGTTTCTGAAAGGTCATGCCTTTTCCCGGTTGATGGAGTCAGAATTACTCATACTCTTAGACCGGTTAAATTTGTTCTTACCTTTTTTACCCCCTCTGTCTCCCCCTGATTTCAGGGGGAGGACATTCTAAGAAGGATTTTTCTTTAATCGAAAAAACTACAATCCAGTACAATCTTCTCCCTCCCTGACCCGAAAGCTATCGTCCCGATGGTTATCGGGACAGGGTTGGGGAGGGTAAATAGTTGTAAAAATAATCGGTCTCATATTTTATTCAATAGCGATGCGGGTAAAAGGCTCACCAAGATATTGCAGTAAGATGAGCTTTGGCCGGTATACGGTTAGTCCGGACAGGCTTTGTTTTCCACGGGCCACCGTGGCAGGGATGATTAGTGTCCGCCCGGCCATCGGGGCGGTTTCATCCGGTCTTTCAACCGGTTATTATAAATTTTTCTTTTTGTCCGAGTTTTTTCAATAACCCGTTAATCTCTTTTTTAAGTTAAATCATTTGTTTCTCACTATTCGCCATCAGGTTAATGAACAGTTCATATTCCTGGGCTTTCAGCTTCAGAATTTCTTCGGTATGCTTACGTTTGGTAATATCAACCACGGTGAGCAGGCATTTATGTTCATCTTCCGATGCGATTCCTTCGACATGAACAAATATTGACGGGTTCCCCGCAACTTTTAACCTTACTTCGCATGACTCTTTTACATTGGTTTCAAATACGTTCCTTAAAAAGTCGCTGAAATCGTTAATTGTATCCAGGGTAATGAACTGCATGAATTCGTTGTTCACCAGGGTGGCCCGTTCTTTGCCAAGCATTTTGGCCCCGCTAAGGTTCAATTCTGTGATTCTTCCGCTGGTATTGAGTGTAAAATAGCCGGTATAGGCAAAATCATAAATCGCGGTGAATTTTTCGGTAGCTGTTTTTGCTTTTTCTTTTGCCAGTTTCAGTTCTTCGTTTTGCATTTCCAGTTCTATCTGGTGAACTTCCAGTTCATGAAGAAGTTTCATCGAATCGGCTTCGGTGAGATGTGCGGTTTTTGCCGGACGCTTCCGGTTGATCTGTTCTTCTGCTTTTTGTCGGAGCGAGGCGGTTTC
>JANXXZ010000486.1 GCA_025350385.1 Bacteroidales bacterium | reverse complement strand
TCCCCGGGTAAGAACGATAACTTTCATCTCATCTACCTGCTGCATTTACTCCAAGGGGGTCGGGTAGTATTGGACTTCGTTTTGTCTTGCAAACTCGTCCGCCCCTTATTAGCCTTATTATGCAGTTTCTGTTCGTCAGGTCGAGATTTTGCCGCCGGCTTCCTTCAGATTCGCAGTCACCCGCGACACCCTTGCCTTTAGCTAACACTTCCTACTACCAAGTGTGTTCGGGACTTCCACCCTACAGTTATCGCCCATGCCGGGCGCACAAGATAAAAAAAGGGAAGCCAATGGCTTCCCTTTTTATTAATTAACCAGTTTAGGCTGGAAATAGGTTTACTTAGCTTTAACAGTTGTGTCAGCAGTAGTGGCAGGAACAGTAGTATCAACTGAAGCCTTTTGAACTGTGGTATCAGCAGTAGCATCTGATTTGGTTTCGCCTGATTTACAAGCTGCAAAGGAGATCATTCCGGCAACTGCAAGTAAGAATAACAGTTTTTTCATGTGTTGTTTGTTTTAGTTGGTTAATTTTGAAGCAAAAATATATAAATAATTAGGGCGAAAGCAAATTTTATTCAATTTTGACTAAACTTTTTTAAACACTTTTTGTTAACAACCTATAAGTTAATATCTTTATTTCCAAACCCATGTTCTGTTACAGCCGGTTTTTAAGCTCACAACAGATAATGGCATGCAATTTGTTGAAACTTTTCGCGTTAAATTATATTGTCAAGGATTATACAAAATAATCCTTTTTTGATTTCCATAAAGTATAAACCAAACCATCCAATCAAATGAAAAAGATCAGTATTCTTATTGCCAGCGCCTTGCTAGCTAGTGTTGCTTTTATGTCGTCATGTACCAAAGACACAACATCAAATTCACCTACAATTAAGTTTATAAACAAAGCCGGATACATCACTTCTGATGCTTCTGTTCCTCAGGGCTCCACCATTTCTTTTGGGGTAGATGCAAAAAGCGGGGGTTCATCTAACCTTTCTCATTTTAAGATTACACGTACAATTGCCGGGGTTTCAACTGTTTTGTACGAAACGCCACTTGATTCAATTGCTTACATAAAGGAATTTGACGGAGAAGTGAACAACGTGGTTGGCACAGAAACCTGGACCTGCACCATTACTGACAAGGATAACCTCACTGCATCGGTGTCTTTTGTAATTACTACTGTTGCCAACCCAATTTCTACGTATACCCAGGTTATTCTTGGATCTTATGCCAACTCAACCTTGGGAAGTTCTTTTGCATCTGCGGATGGTACTGTTTATAAACTTGCAGAAGCAAAAACAAATGCTGCAAAAATTGACTGGCTTTATTACTGGGGTGTATCAAATTCTGCTACGTTGGCAGCTCCTGATGATGTTCTTGCAGCAACCGTTTTTAGCAGTATTACTAACGGACTCGCAACCTGGTCAGTTAAAAACCCAACCCGTTTCCGTGCTGTTACTGAAGGCGCTGTGTGGGATAATATTCTGACATCATCTGACATAGCAACGATTGCAGTAAATACTACTGAAACAAGTATCAGTGATATACAGGTTGGTAATATACTGGCATTCAAAACTGCCGCAGGCAAACTCGGACTTATTAAGATAGATAATATTGCTGCCGGAACGGATGGCACTATTACTTATACTGCAAAGGTTCAGCAATAAAACCTTTCAGTTCCATTCAAGGAGAAGAGGTGCTTCATTGCGCCTCTTTTTTTTTAATTTTGCATGCTTAAATTTACCAGACCTATGAAAAGGATACTTTTACTTTCTTTTATAATTACCAGTTTATTTATTATTTCCTGTAAAAAGGTAGGTCATTCTCCGGTAATTACGATGCTTGGCAAGAGTCAGGTAGAAACAGGATACGGGCTTTCCTATCATGATGCCGGCGCAACCGCAACCGATGAAGAGGACGGCGACCTGACTGACAAAATTGTCAAAACAACCAATGTTGACACCAGTTTAACCGGCACTTATTATGTGAAATATAACGTTACGGATAGCGACGGCAACAAGGCAACAGAAGTAAGCCGTGAGGTAATAGTAAAATACTTCAAATAACGTCATTATTGCCAACTATTTGCCAATAATTGAAAGTTGGCCTGAAGAATTACATGTGTGTTCATGCCAGTTTTCCAAATAACCCGGAGTAAGAATGAAAACCTGTTACAAAACATATTATTCATCTAATTTCAACCTCTGTTACATTAACCTGGGTAATTATCCTTTTGTTTTTCATTTATGAAACTCACAACAAGCAACAGGCATTTTATTTTCACCGGCAATCCTCATACGTTGCTGCTGTTGCGCTTGTTTATCGCGCTCCTGCTAATGACCACCAGCAGGTTAATGCTGTATTTCTTAAACCCTACATTGTTTCCTGGTCTTATTGCGACGAAAATAGCAGGGTTTGCTTTTAATGGACTCCGATTTGACATTTCAGCTATTCTATACGCTAATATTTTCGTGATCCTCCTGATGCTTTTACCTTTCAAGGTTCGCTATCGAAGGTGGTGGCAAAATTTCACCAATGGTGTATTTTGTGTTTCGAACAGCATTGCTCTGATCCCGAATTTCGCTGATCTTATATACTATCGGTTCACGATGAAACGACTCACAGGCGATATATTCAAATACTTAAAAGTCGGCACTGAATCTAATATGCTAGCCCAATTTATGCATGATTTCTGGTTTATTTTTATTTTCTGGTTACTTTCAATAGCAATCCTGATATTGGCTGTCAGAAAAACCAAGGTTGCTCCAGGAAGTCAGATCCAGGGTAATATTTGGTATTATGGTGGGCAGACACTTATTGCTATCCTCTTTGGAGGACTGACTGTATTAGGAATGCGGGGGGGATTGCAGCTTAAACCTATAAGTCTATTAACTGCAACCCAATATGCTGATCCACAGGATACTCCACTGGTGCTCAACTCAGCATTCTCAATCATAAGGACACTAGATCAGACACCGCTTGAAAAAAAGAACTATTTTGTGACTGAATCAGAACTTACCCGGAATTTCAATGCCTTACATAATTATTCAAAACTTGACAGTCTTGGCAAAGTATTGTCTATGAAGCGGCTTAATGTGGTAGTCATAATTCTTGAGAGTTTTTCAAGGGAACATATCGGGGCTTTGAATACTGATATAGAAGGAGGAAAATACAAGGGATTTACGCCATTTATTGACAGTTTGGTCGGTCAAAGCATGGTATTTAACGGATATTCAAACGGGAAACGTTCAATTGAAGGAATACCCGCTATTCTGGCCAGCCTGCCGACCTTGATGACTCAGGATTTCATCACCTCAGCATACGCTGGAAACCCGGTCAACAGTTTAGCAAGTTTATTGAAAAAAGAAGGCTATTCTACTTCATTTTTTCATGGAGGCAAAAATGGCACTATGGGATTTGACAGTTTTACAAAATCAGTAGGTTTTGATCTCTATTACGGCCGGAATGAGTATAACAACGACAATGATTTTGATGGAGAGTGGGGTATCTGGGACGAGCCTTTTCTGCAATATTTTGCTAAAAAACTTAACACCACAGCTCAGCCGTTTTTGTCTGCTGTTTTCACGCTTTCGTCGCATCATCCCTATAAAGTACCTGAAAAATATAAATATAAATTTCGCAAGGGACCTTTGCCAATACAGCGGGCCATTATGTATTCCGATTTTGCATTGCAGCAATTTTTCAGAACCGCGAGCGGGATGCCATGGTTTGATAATACACTATTTGTTATTACTGCTGACCATACATCCGAAGCAAAATTCCCTGATTACAAAACCAGGGTGGGGCAATACCGAATTCCAATTCTATTTTACCGACATGGAAGCGATTTACAAGGAAAATCGGAAATATCAGTTCAACAGACTGATATAATGCCCAGTATACTTGATTACCTTGGTTATCAAAAACCATTCATATCTTTTGGCAATTCAGCATTTGATAAAAAAGCCAGTCATTTCAGTCTTACTGAAATAAGCAATTCCTACCAGCTTATCAGTGGAAATTATGCTCTTCAATGGAGTGAGAGCGGGCATCCTTTATTATTTGATTTTTCGAAAGACCCTATGCTGACTAAAAATTTAGCATCTAAACAACCAGGTAATCTCATTGAGATGGAAGCCCTGGTCAAAGCAGTTGTACAACAGTATAACGACAGAATGATTGAAAACAAGTTAATTATCCGTTAACAATGATTTCAGCGAAACATAAGATACTGTTCATTGTTAATCCGAAAGCCGGAATTACGATAAAAAGCAAGTTATTTCTTAAACTGCTGGCAGGTTATTACCTTGATACTGAAAGGTATATACCCGAAGTACAATTTACTGAATTTGCTACGCATGCAACGCAGCTTGCCAGGGAAGCACTAATCACTGGTACTTCAATTATTGTGGCTGTAGGTGGTGACGGAACAATTAATGAAGTTGCAACCGCTCTGGTAAACAGCGGTGTCGCAATGGGGATACTTCCTACAGGATCAGGAAATGGTCTTGCCCGCTTTCTCAGGATTCCAATGACTTTGATTAAGGCTTTACGGGTTATAAACAAAGGGAACACAAGACTCATTGACACCATTGACATAAACGGTCATATAGTGACCAGCATCGCAGGCATTGGGTTTGATGCCAAAGTAGCTGAAAAATTTGCATCTTCCGGAGTGCGGGGACTGCTTTCTTACATGCGTATTGTCCTGCAGGAATTCCGGAGTTATCAACCCCTTACCTATAAGTTTTCAATTGATGGTCAGAATTATGAACGCGAAGCACTCATGATTTCTTTTGCCAACAGCAACCAATTCGGATTTCACACCCGGATAGCACCTCATGCCCGCATTGATGACGGTATACTTGAAATGTGCGTTATCAGCAAAATGCCAATGCGTAAAGTTCTGTATACTGCACCAAGAGTATTTTTCGGCACTTTCGGCAAAACAGGATATGCTGAATATTTTAAAGTCAGTGAACTTAATTTACCCGGGACAGCCGGAAGTAAAGTTAACATTGACGGAGAGGCTGTCCTGATTGATAAAGATGTTAAGATCAAGGTCAATCCTTTGTCTCTTAAGGTTATTGTTCGCTAAGTTTTCGAAAATCATCAGGAACCTTAACATATGCTCATTATGTCGGGTAAAAACAAGTCTTCAGGAATTGTATATTCAACCAATCCTGATTTCAGGTATGAACAGGAACAAAAAGAAGCTGCTACCCTTCCGCCCCAGCAGCAGAACCTTCGTGTGAAGCTTGACCGAAAGCAGCGTGGCGGCAAACAGGTCACATTAGTTACAGGATTTATAGGAACATCCGATGACCTGGAAGCCCTTGGGAAGATGTTAAAATCAAAATGCGGAACCGGCGGTAGCGCTAAAGATGGTGAAATCATTGTACAGGGTGACAACCGGCAAAAAGTATTGGACATTTTAATTAAGGAAGGATATAAGGCGAAGCAGGCAGGAGGGTAAGGCTTTTTTGATTTCGGATTTCGGATTTCGGATTGCGCCTGCCTGCATGACAATGATTTCCAAATTTGGAAAGAATTTATACAGTCAGGTAGGGATTGCGGATTTTAGGATTTTAGGTTGGGGTGGGTCAAGTTCCTGCATACAGATAAAACTAATTCAGATGCCTTTTCTGAATCAGGAGTCCGTATTTAAAGCCCAAAAATAAATATCCGTTCAAACCTGACATTTTTAGTAGGTCTCTCAATAAATTTGCAAAATAAAACTACAAAGCATGTTCACATCATTAACGGATATCATCAGGGATTGGTTCATACATGCCGGTTTTAGCAAGGAGAACTCAATTCTTATTGCCGGATCTGGCGATTTTATTCTTGTCCTGTTAATTGGGATTATACTTTATTACCTGGCAAAATTTATAATTGTCCGGGTAATAAAAAGAATTGCTGTCAGGACCAAGAGTATCTGGGATGATGTATTACTGGAAAAAAAGGTATTCAACCGGATGGCTTTTCTGATCCCTGGCATCCTGGTTTATCAGACCATTCCTTCCACCCTAAGCGAATTTTCCCCTTCCATGACTGTATTGGCGCTTAAACTCACCAATATCTATATCATTATTGTTTTTTTACTGATTATCAATTCTTTTTTTGATGCTATCTATGAAGTG
>JANXXZ010000327.1 GCA_025350385.1 Bacteroidales bacterium | reverse complement strand
ACAAACATTTTAGCAAGAAAATGAAAACAGAACTCCACCCGGCCAGTGAACGTGGTCATGCGAATCATGGCTGGTTAAATACATATCATAGTTTCAGTTTCGCGGAATACTTCAATCCACTTCGTGAACAGTTTGGCGCTTTAAGGGTCCTGAATGATGATATCATCCTGGGCGGGAAAGGCTTTGGGGAGCATCCTCATAACAATATGGAAATCATTTCCATTCCGTTGTACGGTAAGCTTGAACACCGCGACAGCATGGGGCACATTGAAGTTATTGGCCCGGGAGAAGTACAGGTGATGTCGGCCGGAACAGGAATCAGGCATTCGGAATACAACCATTCAAAGGATGAGGCCTGCAATTTCCTTCAACTGTGGATCTATTCCCGGAACAAGGGAGTTGTACCCCGTTACGACCAGAAGGTATTTGACCTCAAAATGAGGGAAAATGTAATCCAGACCTTGGTTACTCCCGATTCTCAACCAGAAAAGGACGCCTTATGGATTTATCAGGATGCCTGGATATCTGTAACACGATTAAATTCAGGAAAAACTGTTGAATATACCCTTCACAATACTGGCAACGGGGTCTTCGCATATGCAATTGAAGGAGAATCAACTGTAGCGGGTCAGAACCTGGGAAAGCGGGATGCAGTTGCCATTAGCGAATCCATTGCAGTTGAAATGAAAGCACGAACTGAATCTGAAATATTACTGGTAGAGATACCTATGGACATGGTATAATCTAATTTTCAACTAATTCTTTACCTGCGGGAAATGGTTGGGCACCCTTCTTGGCTGCAAATGACCAGTTGCTCCGGATTTATGACTCGAGTAAGTCAAAGATTGACATCTGGTTGGCAGAAACCCGGCTGTCATGATGATCGTACAAGATATGATTCCGGTCAAGGTATTCCCTAAGAGCCCTCCTGAATACTTTGTTGGCAGTGGTATCGTATTTCTTACAAAACCCGGTGAGTCGTTTTTTTGTGGATTCAGGAATTTTAAAATCCGCTCTGTAGTATTTAACCTTCCTGATTTTTTTCTTTTTCGGAGGCATTGAAAAGGTGCTTTAAGTGGCTGGAGGATATAAAGTAACGCAATAATCCTTTATCCGGCGAAAACACCGGTCAGGAAAATTTAATTTTTTATCAACAACTGAAGGGTTGACTACCTGCCATGGATAATATCCCTGATATCATCAATAATTTTATTTGCAAGCATATCAGCCTTGGCGGGAGCATCGCTTTCGGAATAAATACGGATTATAGGCTCTGTATTGGATTTGCGGAGGTGGACCCATTCATTCCCGAACTCTATCTTAACCCCATCAACCGTGTTAACGGGTTGATCTTTATATTTTTCTGAGATCACTTTCAGTATGTTATCCACATCCATCTCCGGGTCGAGTGTGATCTTGTTTTTCGAAATAGTGTACGAAGGATAAGTTGATCTCAGTGCTGAACAGGTTAAACCTGTTTTGGCAAGGTGGGAGAGAAAAAGAGCAATACCAGCCAATGAATCACGGCCATAATGAATAGGCGGATAAATAACCCCTCCGTTTCCTTCACCTCCGATTACCGCGTGGGTTGCTTTCATCATTGCAACCACATTTACCTCGCCCACAGCTGATGCAGAATAGCTGCCGCCGGCTTTTTCAGTAACATCGCGCAAAGCCCTGGTGGAAGAAAGATTCGAAACCGTATTGCCGGGATTGTTTTTCAGCACGTAATCGCTTACGGCTACCAATGTATATTCCTCGCCAAACATAGTACCAACCTCGCAGATTATAGCCAGGCGGTCCACATCAGGATCAACGGCAAAACCCACATGGGCCCTAGCCGCAACTACTGCTTCCGACAAGTCGAGGAGATTTTCGGGCAAGGGTTCGGGGTTATGTGGAAACAAACCATCAGGAGTAGAGTGTATTTCAACCACCGTTTTCACTCCCAACGCCTTTAGCAAGCCAGGTAATATTAATCCGCCTGTAGAGTTGACGCAATCAATCGACACGATAAAACTGGCTGCCTTAATTGCGTTTAGATCAACCAGCGGCATATTCAAAACCAGCTCAATGTGCTTTTCAATATAAGTGTTATCAGCATGGTACAAACCAAGCTTTTTCACTTCACTGAAATTGAAATCACCCTCATCAGCAATTGCCAGTATTTCTGAGCCTTCGGCCGCATCCAGGAATTCGCCCTGTTCGTTCAAAAGTTTCAGGGCATTCCAGTTTCCGGGGTTGTGGCTGGCAGTAATTATTATGCCGCCGTTTGCCTTCAGCCCGGTAACAGCTATTTCAACGGTTGGTGTGGTTGACAGTCCCAGATCGGTAACATCCACGCCCATCCCCATAAGCGCACCAGAAACAAGCTGACTTACCATGAGGCCCGAAGTCCTTGCATCCCGCCCAATTACCACACTTACACGTTCGCTGGCAGCCCATTTCTTAATAAACATGGCATAAGCTGAAACAAACCTTACTATATCCTGCGGAGTGAGGCCATCGCCCGGTAAACCGCCTATGGTGCCCCTTATACCTGAAATGCTTGTAATTAAGGTCATGAATTGATTTTTTGACTGACAGGATGAGATAACATTCTGTCAACTTGCTAACAATAAATTGATTATGAAACAATAGGTAATTAAAACTCAGTTTACAGTTAAAATTACAACACAATACTAGGGCAAAGATACGCACATCGTGCGGAAAAGCCAGCAAAAGAATCTGGCGCCCGTTCTGGTAGGATGATGTGAATCTATTTTGAGAATTTTTCGCAATTAATCAAATTATTGATTATCTGCAAACTGTATTAATTAATAAAACCTTAACACTTGAATCAGCATCAACAAACCCTGTCCAGAATCATGGTTAATCTGCAGAAGTAATTCAAAATCCGGAAAATACGGAAATTTCTGCAGAGGCGCCTAAAAATTGATCACCCCTATACTCTCCCCGAAATTTATTACTTTTGCACCCTCAACCCAAAGGGTACTTCCAATGAAGCAAGGATTTGACGACGACGAGGAATACATCCGCGAATTGCTGGAGCGATTCGAGACGGGTCTTGATGACGGCGGTTACTCATTCTTCGACAGCAGTGAACTTGAAGATATTATCTATCATTATTTCTCGGAAGCTGATTTCAAGAAAGCCAGCAAAGCCATTGTTTATGCGTTGGACAGGTTTCCGACAGATATTACTTTTGAAGTATTCCAGGCACAGTACCTCCTCAATACCGGCGAACCCCAGAAAGCACTGGTAAACCTCGATGATTTGCGAACCCGCGATCCACGAAACCCTGACATCCTGCTCACCCGCGCCTCGGTGCTTGGAAGCATGAACCGCCATGAAGAAGCCATCAAGGAATATGTTAAGGCATTGGCTCATGTAGATGAAGATAAGGAAGAGATCTACACCGGGATTGCATTCGAATATGAGAACATCGGCAACTATGAAAAAGCAGCCGAATACCTGAAACAGGCCTTAGATACCGATCCTGACAATGAAAGCCTGCTTTATGAAATAGGGTATTGTTACGACCTGGGGGCAATGAGCGAAAATGCGGTTGAATTCTTTGAAAGCATTGTCAATAAGCGGCCTTATTCAAATGTGGCATGGTATAACCTTGGGCTGGCCTATACTGCACTCGAACTCTATGAAAAAGCAATCGATGCATACGATTTTTCCATAGCTATCGATCCGAAATTTACTCCGGCTTTTTTCAACAAAGCCCAGGCTTATGAGCAAATGGAAATGTTTCATGAAGCCATTGCCGTTTATAAAATCACCTTCGAATTCGAGAAGCCTGATGCTATGACCTGGTATTATCTGGGTGATTGCTATGAAAGGCTCGAAAAATACGAAACTGCCATAGAGAATTACCGCAAATCATTGAACATGGAAAAACAGTTTTCGGATGCCTGGATGGGAATTGGTATATGCTACGGAGAACTTGGCCAACATGCCGAAGCCATTACCCATATGCACCAGGCCATAAAACTGGAACCCGAAAATCCTGAATACTGGTACATTATTGCTGAAGCGCTTCTTAACGAGGGCCTTGAAAATGAAGCAGAAGCAGCCTACGTCAAGGTCACTGAGTTGGATCCCTATCACCCTGAAGTGTGG
>JANXXZ010000318.1 GCA_025350385.1 Bacteroidales bacterium | reverse complement strand
TTTGAACGTAAGTTATGCATAGCAGATGTCTTTTTGTGGTAAAAACTACATCTAATATACTGTTATACAGTACTATGCATAACTTACTTTGTTTATATTTATTAACTTTCTTGTTAACAATTTCAACCGCACAACACGTTAGTATAATTAAAAAGTTCAGCCCTCTTACCGATAGATAGGAAAGAGGGCTGAATGTCAGAATGGAATTTTGCATTAATCTTTGAAGAGATATAAATATTACTTAATCTCCCATGTATCGCCGCTGTTCAAAAGGTCATCCATACACTTAATTTTGCTAGTTGCTTTAGCATGATTGATCTGGTCAACAACCAGGTCGTCATAAGTGGGATACATAGCTGAACGGATAACTCCAACTGCTACTGGATAAAGAGGTGGTGCCATCTTCGCAAGCATCAGGTGGATACCCGGGTCCTGCTGGTATTGGTCATGAATCAAAAGATCATCTTCAGTTACACCATTTACCCCAATTGTAACAACTTCTAATTTGGTACTTTTCAGCATGATTCCTTTCTCTTTTGTTTTACCGAAAATCATAGGTTCTCCATTTTTTAGATGGATCTGGGCATCATCGCGTACTTCCTTATCTGTAATGGCTGCATGTGTTTTGTCGGCAAAAATTACACAGTTCTGTAATATTTCAACTATTGAAGTTCCATCATGACGAGCTGCTTCGAACATCACTTCAGTCATCAGTTTCACATTACTATCGACAGACCTGGCAAAGAAAGTCCCTTGGGCGCCAAGCACTAATTCGCCTGGATTGAAAGGATGTTCAATAGTACCTTGGGGTGATGTTTTTGTAATGCTACCCATTGGAGTTGTAGGCGAATACTGGCCCTTGGTAAGTCCATATATTTGGTTGTTGAACAAAATGATGTTTACATCGATATTGCGACGGATGATGTGAATAAAGTGGTTTCCTCCAATTGCCATAGAATCACCATCGCCTGTGGTAATCCATACACTGAGGTGAGGATTGGCTATTTTTACGCCAGAAGCAATAGCATGGGCTCGTCCATGAATCCCATGAAAACCATAGGTATTGACGTAATAGGGGAAACGAGAGGAACACCCGATTCCTGACACCATCATAAAGTTTTCCTTGCGGTATCCTATTTTAGGGAAAACGTTCGCAACAGCTGCAAGTATTGCATGGTCGCCACAACCGGGGCACCATTTTACAAGTTGATCGCTTACAAAATCTTCCTTGGTGAGTTCTACAGAAGAACGTTCAATGGTTTTATCTGGAAAATCTAACATAGTGCTATCTCTTAAAGAATTTCGTTAAACTTTGAAATGAGTTCACTCACTGTGAACGGCAACCCCATTACTTTGTTGTATTGAAGGTATTTGAAATCCGGTTCCTTCATTCTAAGATAGTTCACAAATTGTCCGCTATTGAGTTCACAAACTATGATCTTCGTAAATCCAGAAAGTATATTGTGTGTATTTTTGGGCAAAGGCATAATATAATGAAAATGAACTAGGCTAACCTTTTGACCTGCTGCCTGCATTTCTTCAACGGCTGCCTGTGTCGTTCCGAGGGTTCCACCCCAGCTAACTACTAATAAATCTCCATCTTTATCACCGACTATCTCCTGTGCAGGAATAAAGTCGGCAATTTTCTGAATCTTTGCTTCGCGAAGATTCGTCATAAGCTGATGGTTTGCCGGATCAGTGCTCACATTTCCAGAAATATTTTCTTTCTCAAGTCCGCCAATCCGATGGCGTAGGCCAACTGTACCTGGGATTGCCCAGCGGCGTACCAAGGTTTCAGGATCACGGCGGTAAGGTTTAAAATCCTTATCATTAGCCTCAACCATAGGTGGTTTTATTGAGGGCAAATCGGCAGTCTTTGGAATTCGGAACAATTGGGAACCATTTCCGATTGAGCCGTCAGTAAGCAGTATAACCGGGGTCATATGCTCAAGTGCAATTTTTGAAGCATAATAAGCATAGTAGAAACAATCTGCAGGAGTTGCTGCTGCCAATATCACAACTGGTGCTTCACCATTACGTCCAAACAAGGCCTGCATCAGGTCACTTTGTTCACTTTTTGTAGGTAATCCCGTGGAAGGGCCCCCACGCTGAACATCAACAATTACCAAAGGAAGTTCTGTCATTACAGCGAGGCCAATGGCTTCACTTTTCAGCGAAAGCCCTGGGCCAGATGTTGAGGTTAGTGCCAGTGAACCGGTATAAGAGGCGCCAATTGCCGAACAGATGCCCGCAATTTCATCCTCAGCCTGAAAAACTTTAGCGCCCAGCGATTTATATTTTGCCAGTTCAATAAGTATTTCAGTAGCTGGTGTTATTGGATAAGAACCTAAAAATAAAGGTCGGCCGGAACATTCGGAAGCAGCGAGGAAACCCCAGGCAGTTGCTACATTACCTGTGATGTTGCGGTAGCGGCCTGCGGGCATTTTGGCTTTAGAGATATGAATTGTTGAAGCTAAAGCTTCAACATTATCTGCATAAATTATTCCTCCTTCAATGACAGCCTTATTGGCATCAACCAGGTCAGGCTTCTTCTTAAATTTCTGTTTAAAATATTCCAGTGTTGTATCCGGCTTCCAATTCATTATGTGGTATACGATGCCGAGGGCAAACATATTGCGGGTTTTATCGGCTGTTTTCACATCAAAACCCAAGGGTTTTACAGCTGCCCGGGTAAGTGAAGAAATTGGAGCTTTTACCAGATTATATCCTGTTAAGCTGTCATCTTCCAATGGATTGTTAGTATATCCGGCTTTTTTTATTGTGGCTTCATCGAATGAATCAGCATCAACAATAAGTGTTGCTCCTGGGCGAGCCCATTTAAGATTTGACTTCAGCGAGGCCGGATTCATGGCAATCAGAATATCAACCTCATCACCAATGGTTTCAATTCTCTTCTTGCCTACACGCACCTGGAAACCCGAAACACCGGCTATGGTGTTGTGAGGGGCCCTGATTTCTGCGGGATAATCGGGGAAAGTTGCTAAATCAAGTCCCTGCAAGGCAGCAGCATCACTAAACAACGTGCCGGCCATTTGCATGCCGTCACCTGAATCGCCTACAAATTTTACAACAACATCGTCTTTCTCGATGAAGTTCATTTTATTGCTCATACTATTCGGTTTGATGGATAGAGCCGCAAAGTTATAAGTTTTATTGAAGGGGATAGGGAAACAAATCTCAATATTTACATCAATCCTATTTAATATTTATTACTAACTGATATACAATTGTTTACTAAAATCATTCAAAAATATCTTTATGTATATATGGTTGTGGAAGGAATAATATGATTCAAGTAATTCGGTTAATAGCTTGAATATTAGATTTCAATTTCTCTATTTAAAAAT
>JANXXZ010000258.1 GCA_025350385.1 Bacteroidales bacterium | reverse complement strand
GCTATTGATAGTCTCACCTCAGAAGCCGTTGGCAATACACAATATGAAGCTAAGGTAGAAAGCATGTTTGAAGGCAACGAATACTACCTGTTTGTTTACGAAACCTTTAAAGATATCCGGATGGTGGGCGCTCCGCCCTCCGGAATAGGAAAATTCGGAGGCGAAACCGATAACTGGATGTGGCCCCGCCATACCGGTGATTTTTGCATCCTGCGTGTATATTCCGGGAGTGATAGTAAGCCTGCGGATTTTTCGAAAGAAAATGTTCCTTATCATGGGAAATATTTCCTGCCTGTTTCCCTGGCAGGGGTTAAACAAGGTGATTTCTCCATGATCCTCGGTTATCCGGGAGCTACAGATCGTTATCTCACTTCCTATGGTATAAACCAGAAACTGGACCAGCTAAATCCTGCTGATATTTTATTGAAAACCAGTAAAATGGATATTATTAAGAAATATATGAACCAGAGTGATGCCATGCGCCTTACCTATGCCAGCAATTATGTTTACCTGGCTAATTTCCAGAAAAAGTCGATCCAGGAAAGCAAAGCACTCAGGCGCCTTAAGGTAGCCGATGACAAGAAAATACAGGAACAGGAATTTGATGCATGGGTTAAAAAAGATCAGACCCGGATTGAAAAATATGGCAAAGTAATCAATGAGTTTGAGGATATATACAAAACCAAAGAAGCCGACAAGGCTGATGTTGCTCAAAGCTATCTTGAGGAAACCATAACCGGGGCGCAGGTATTGCTTTTTGCTTACCAGTCGAATGAACTTTCAGGTGCGCTGGAAAAAGACGGAGATGTTTCTGAAAGCATCGCTGAAAGCAGGAAGCGGGCTGAATCTTTTTACAGGAATTATGATCCTGCCGTTGACAAAGAGATCATGCAGAAAATGTTCGAGCTATACCGGGATAACCTGTCGGCTGAATACCAGCCGGAACTATTTGCAACCATTAAAAAGAAGTTTAAAAACGATGTAGCCCGTTATACGGATTATGTGTACAAAAAATCAATTTTTGCCAATCGTGAGCGGTTTGAAAAATTCCTTGATCATCCCAGTCATAAGGCCCTCAAGAAAGATCCGGCTTTTATTGCAGCGAATTCGTTTATCGCCTCGTATATTTTAGTGAAAGTTACCCAAATGGCCTATGAAGAGCGATTCAACACTGCCCGCCGTTTATATATCGCCGGGCTTCGCGAAAAGGATCCTGATAAAAATTACTATCCTGATGCCAACAGCACCATGCGGCTTACCTATGGGAAAGAAGAACCTTACAATGCAGCTGACGCCGTGCATTATGATTTCCAAACCACTGCTGCAGGCATCATGGAAAAGGAAGATCCTTCCAATCCTGAATTCATCGTTCCTCAAAAGCTGAAAGATCTATTTCAGGACAAAGATTTTGGACGGTATGCCGAAAATGGGGTATTACCGGTATGTTTTCTTACCACCCAGGATATCACCGGTGGTAATTCAGGCAGCCCGGTGATGAATGGGAATGGGGAACTTATCGGGCTGGCATTTGATGGGAATTCCGAATCGATGAGCAGCGATATCAAGTACGACGGCAATCTCCAGCGAACAATCTGCGTTGATATCCGCTATGTGCTTTTCGTTGTCGAGAAGGTTGCCGGCGCCGGTTACCTTCTTGATGAATTAAAGTTGGTAAGATAAATATTTTGCGTATTTGATATCAATTGGGATATTAACGGATGGACTTTTCAATCCTGAAAAGAAAAGTAATAGTTTGTTGCTATCTGCAACCCTCTTTTCAAAAAGACCGATCTGACCTATGAAACAGGATTGGAAGAAGAATGAGAAGGGAATCTATCTGCCCAAAACCAGCCCGGAAGTTATCACGGTGCCGGCATTTAAATTCTTTATGATTGAAGGAAAGGGAAACCCGAATGATGCTTTTTTCGGAGAATACATCGGTATTCTCTATTCACTTTCCTATGCCGTCAAGATGTATCCTAAATCAGGGAATAGTCCCCAGGGCTATTATGAGTACACTGTTTATCCGCTCGAAGGAGTCTGGGATATTTCGGAAGAAGCCAAAAAAAATCCGGGAGGCAAATTCTCCAAGAATGATCTGGCTTTTAACCTCATGATCCGTCAGCCGGAATTTGTTACATGTGATTTTGCGCAGGAAATACTGGAACGGATCCGCATGAAGAAACCTAATCTATTGCTGGATGAAGTCAGGTTTGGGATAATAGAAGAAGGCCGGTGTGTGCAGATGATGCACCTGGGGAGATATGATGATGAGCCGGAAAGTTTCGTGAAAATGGAGGCATTTACTGAAAAGAACGGTCTGAGAAGGGAATCGAAAGTACACAGGGAGATTTACCTTTCGGATGCCAGAAAGGTAAGAGGCGATAAATTAAAGACTGTATTGAGATTCCGGGTTAAGGAAGAATAAATGCTGAACAATTTCAATTTCTGGTAAACCTGTTATACTGATTATTGTTATTCAATTAAGAGTCCAAGCTGAAAACCTGAATCAGAACTTTCGCACGAAAGCGCAAAGGACGCAAAAATAACAGATTCAATCCTTTACAAACCTGAATACTTCACGGTTTTGCGTGACATCCTATTTTTCGGAACAGGCTCGATTAATAAAAATAGATTCATGTCATGACTTCCAACGACATCCTTCAGCTTCGCCTGCAAAACCAACAACTTACCTCAACAGTATTTTCCAAGCCCGGTCAATTGGCTGAATGGCTCTGTGGCATTCAGTCACAGGAATATAAAAGTTCAAAATGGGCGCTGGGAGTTCGTCTGCCGGCGATCACTGAGTCTGATATTGAACATGAAATAGCTAATCACACATTAATTCGCAGTTGGATCTTCCGTGGCACGCTGCACTTAGTGAATGCGAATGATCTTCGCTGGCTGCTTGACCTTTTGGCGCCCCGTATTATGAAATCAGCATCCTCACGCCATAAGCAACTGGAACTGGATGAGGTAACCTTCAGAAGAAGCAATATAGTTTTAAGCCGGGTGCTTTCGGGCGGGAATCAATTCAGCCGGGAAGAACTGTCAGTTGAATTACAGAAAGCGGGCATTATTACAACGGGTCAGCGGCTGGTGCATATACTGCAGCGGGCATCACTGGAACAATTGATTTGTTTCGGAGCAAGAAGAGGGAAAGAATACACTTTTACCCTATTGGATGAGAAAGTACCTGCAACTGCAACCAAACCCCGGGAGGAAGCCCTGTTGGAACTGGCGAGGCGTTATTTTACGAGTCGCGGTCCTGCCAGCCTGCAGGATTTTGCGTGGTGGTCAGGACTTAGTCAAAGTGATGCCCGGATCGGAATCGGTGGAGCAGGTTCATTGCTTCAGGAAGAAATTGTGAAGGGAGTCAAATACTGGTTTTCGAAGAATCTCCCGGATAGAATTGCGAACGTTCCTTCTGTTCAACTTCTCCCGGCTTTTGATGAGTTTGTTATTTCGTATGCTGACCGAAGCCATTGCCTGGATTCTTCACATACAAAGAAGGTGATCTCAAGTAATGGTATCTTTTACCCCATTGTGGTGATAAACGGGATGGTAGCAGGAACCTGGAAACGAATGGTCAACAAAGAGAGCGTTTCTATCGAAACAAATCTGTTTGCTCCTTTAAGCAGTGAGTCCATGGTATTGTTTGAGCAGGCAGCTGAACGATTTGCAATCTTCCTGGATAAAAAACTCAAACTGTAAACTAGCGTATTACCTCGTTGGCTGAATTTTTTCGGATCAATTCAACATGTATTTCGAAGTAGTATTGTCCGGCACCAGTTTGATGAGTATCTTTATATCTCAGAATTTCCGTCATCCCTTTGGAATGAAGAGAAAAATGCCCTGGTATGAATGAACCCTTTAAAATAGTTCAGCTTACAAAGGAGACTACCGCTCCCATGATCATGGACCCGGTGGAACCTCACCGCCACGAAGAAGAGGAACTATTGATCATCACCCACGGCCACCCGTTTCATTTTGTTGATTATACAAGGGAGGAACTTCAGGCGCCGGTAATAGTTTTTGTAGCGCAAGGAAAGGTTCACAGCTTTCTCC
>JANXXZ010000230.1 GCA_025350385.1 Bacteroidales bacterium | reverse complement strand
ATTGAACGGGTTGCTGTGGATAAAGACGGTGGACTGTTTCTTGAATCAACAAGATTCGGAAGTCATGTTAAGACAAATAAGCATTGGTGGCAACAGTCCGAAACTCTTGTTGGATTCATGAATGCTTTCGAACTTACGGGAAATCAGAAATATTGGGAAACTGTAAAGTTATCATGGAATTTTATTGACACTTATCTGATTGATCATAAAAGAGGCGAATGGTTCACAAAACTTAATCGTTTGGGTGTCCCTTATCTGGTTGAACCGAAAGATGATCCTTCCCCTTATTATCGCAACGATTGGAAAATTGATCCATGGAAATGTCCTTACCACAACGGAAGGTCCATGATGGAAATGATGCATAGAATTGACAAACTTATAAAATAAACAGACAAATGAATGGTTATGAGCGTATTACTGCAGCCCTAAAAGGTGAGCCTTCTGATAAAATTCCCGTTATGCTTCACAACTTTATGGCAGCAGCTGAGGATATGAAAGTTACAATGGGCCAATTCCGCGAAAATCCGGGATTAATTGCCGATGTTTTTAAAAACTCAGTCGAAAAATATGGATTGGATGGAATATTGGTAGATATTGATACAGTCACACTTGCAGGGAGTGTGGGAGTTAAAATTGATTTTCCCAACGATTCACCTGCCCGTTCTCACAATGGGATTCTTGACTCACTTGATAAATTGAATGACTTAAAACGTGTTAAAGTTGAGGAATATAAATATGTGCAGATTTGGCTGGAGTCAGTCAGGCTTCTAAAGGAATATTATGGCGATCAAATCCTGATTAGGGGAAATTGTGATCAGGCACCATTTTCATTGGCCAGCATGATAAGAGGGACTGAACCTTGGATGATGGATTTGTATATGGCGAAACAATCTCAGGTCACTGAATTATTGGAATATTGTACCGATGTTACATGTCAGTTTATTCATTTGATGGGTCAGACAGGTGCACATATGGTATCAAACGGAGATAGCCCGGCAGGTCCTGAAATGATTTCACCTGGAATGTATGAGCAGTTTGCCATGCCATATGAAAAAATCGTTGTTGATGCTGCGCATAAAGCTGGATTGTCATATACCTTACACATCTGCGGTAATACAGATCTAATCCTTGAAATGATGGTGAAAACAGGAGCCGATGCTTTTGAAATTGATTACAAAACAGATATGCACAAAGCCTTTAATATATTAAAAGATGTAGCAACTTTTACCGGGAATATTGATCCAAGTGGGGTTCTTGCCTGTGGAACACCGGAACTTGTCCGTAAGAAAACAATTGAACTGCTGGACGTATTTTCCAAGACCAACCGTTTTATTCTAAATTCAGGTTGTGCTTTGCCATCTATAACACCGGAAGAGAACCTTAAAGTATTTGTTGAAACAGCAAGAAATTATAGATAAAATAACGGAGAAATATAATACCATAAAGTAAGGAGCGATTAATTTGATTACAAAAATTTTAATAGTTTTAGCATGAAAGGAACAATGATTTTAAGTACAATTTCCTTTATTCTGCTATTTACTTGTAATCCTGCTGATAAAAAAAAGTTAACTGAATTTAAAGGTGAAAAGGGTACATTTGAGTGGCAGTATCCAACTAAGGACAAGGAAGCTGCATGGAAACACTATTTGCCCAACAAGCCTGGTGGGGAGATTTTCCTAAGGAGATCATAGTGCCAGACAATCTTTATGAGGTTTATCCATGGTCAATAGGTCCTTTCACTAAATATGAACACAACCCTGTACTTTTTCCGACTCCCGGTGCATGGGACCAAGGTCGTTTTGGAGGAGGTGTTCATAACGGATCTATTATTGTCAAAGATGACATATTTTATTACGTCTACAGAGGTGAGCAGCCCATTGATATACCGAAGCTTAGTGACTTCGACTATATTTGTGACATTGGGGTGGCCACTAGTAAAGATGGAATTAATTTCATCAAGGACACCATTCATAGTCCGTTTTTCCGCGAAGGAGCAGATCGTAAGTATAGCTATGAGGATGTAAACTTAGTAAAGTACGGAGATACCTATTACCTTTTTTGTAACCAGTGGTTATGGGGTAATCAAGATGACTACCAACAAAATGGCACATTCCTTGCTGTTTCCAGGGATTTATTAAACTGGGAGAAAAAAGGAATCGTGTTTTCTAATGCGAAGCGAACACATCGCAATGGGATAGTTCTACGCGATCCTTATGGGGAAGCAGTTAAGATTAATGGCCAGTTTGTTATGTATCTCAATGATGCTTTGATCGCTTATTCCAGCGACTTACTTCATTGGGAGTCGCATGATAATCCCAACAAATGGCCAGGAGGTGAAGGATGCATGGCAATTTGCAACCATATGTCATCCGACTCTGACAGAATCATCCTGTTTACAGGTGGCAACCACACAGGACGCTTTTATGCGATTGGAGAAGTACTTCTCTCAAAGAAAAACCCCGAAAAACCTGTTGCTTACTTGCCTTCACCAGTACTAACAGCTAATCCTCGCTACCCTTATGAACATGGATTTGCAGCCGACTTTCCATACCAGCCAATATCAGAGTTCAGTGATTGCATCTTCTTTAACGGAATTGTTCTTCACGAAAATATGTGGATGATATATTATGGTGGAAGTGAGTACTATACTTGCATGGCAACTGCACCTTACAAAAACGAATGAACTTAATATGACTCTCTGGTTGGTAAAAAGTATTCCGAATTACATGGAACCAGAAGGTTCAAATATATTCTTTTGTAGAGCTTGCCTAGCCTTGCAATATTTAAAGGCGAAATGAAAGT
>JANXXZ010000157.1 GCA_025350385.1 Bacteroidales bacterium | reverse complement strand
ACAACTTAATAAGGGATTGATTAAGCTTTAGGAGGTTGCCAGATTGAGCAATTGTACTGAGAAGTAATTTCTTTAGAGAAAGTCTGTAAAAAACTTTCAAGAACTTCTGAGGATTTTGAAAAATTAATTATGGAAGTAATTAAAACAGAAACATGACAACAGTTGCAAACACAGAAAGGTGAGCAGCTATCGCTTTTTTCCTCGCTATGCCCATGCCCATAATTATGTGTATGCGAAATTGTGCAACTTCCTGCAGAATCGGGGCATTTCTCATCGCTGTCCACACATGGCATTGTGGTCAGAAATAAAATATAAATGCTCAAAAGAAATGCAACTGCTTTCATATATGCAAAAATATAAAAGTATTAGATTCATCCAAGCTTTGCAACATAAAAGAATTATAAACCAATAAAATTTTACTGAATTAAGGAAACAGGAATACTCCTGTTTTCAGCGTTGGGACACCCTAAAATTTTTATTAATAATTTGGTATAGTTCTTCTTGTTCCTCATCCATCTTCAAAAGCCTGTTTTTAGTGATTTTTGAGACAGGAAGAGTGTATGTAATCTGATACATATTATGAGTAACCTCAGCTGCTTTTTTCAAGGAAAGATTAGATTTTTCAGCATAAAGTACGCGATCCAACTCTTTGTAAATGCAATAAGCAGTAAATGATATGCAAATATGTGCCTCTATTCTGCTTCGTAGCCTGTGATATATCGGACGTATGCGCAAATCTGTTTTTGACATTCTAAAGGCTTTTTCGATATGCCAAAGATTTTTATAGTTTTCTAATACTGCATCATTGCTAAGCGTGGTGTTAGTAACATATCCTTTCAATCCATCCCACTGGTTATCGTGTAAGTATTTTTCATAATCAATCTCTATCTTAATATCACCAATCATCTTAAGATATTTATTGTATCCTTTATTGTTAATGTTTGATTTGGTTAGCTTGCCTGCATTTATCTGTTTCTCCAGGCGATGTAGTCCTCGTTGGCGATTATAGGCATCCCTTGAAGCTCGTACATTGGAATAATTAACGACAAGTCTTGTTGTATCAGTTTTTTTTATACTTATTATAGAGCCGTCAATATATTTATTCTGCTGTATCTTCTGCTTTATCTTTTCAGATTCATTTTTTAAACGTGCGCCGATTATGTATTCGTATCGGTTTTCTTCTAATGCTTTAATATTCTCGTTTGAAAGAAGTCCTGCATCGGCAACAACAACTGGCTTGTCCAAGTTGAACTTCTTGCTTATTTTTTCAAGAAAAGGAATAAGTGTATGTCCTTCGTAAGTATTGCCTTCATAAATATCATAACCTATCGCATAACCGCCAACTCCTACAAGCAACCCTATAAATATTTGTGGGTTTCGATGTTTACCATCCTTGCTAAAGCCTGCTTTGCGCAAATCATCTTCATCGCTAGCTTCAAAATACAATGTGGTCATATCGTAAAATACAACACTGATATTTCCTTTTAGAACTCGCAAAGTATGTGCAAATGCAATCTGTTCAACTTGCTCTTTCAGGGTGTTATTAAGTTTATCCAAAAAGCGATAAATTGCATCAATATCAAGCATTACACCTTGATAGCGGTATAAATAATCAATCGTCTTTAACTTGCTTAAAGGAAATGCCAGACGTGCTATTACCAAATGACGAAACATATCTTCATTAATTTGGTTAAAACCTATAAAATCATAGATCTTACCAAATATAATCTCTGGTCCCAATGTTCGGATACTGGCATTTGACAATGCTTCAAATAAAGAATCTGCTAAAGAATCATCCTTAGAAACAAACAATTCCTGCTGTTTTTCAATGATTTTTATTTCATGTTTGGCCAATAAAACAAGTTCATCTATTTTCCGCCGTGTGGTGGCAGAACCAATTGTCTTATGTACTTTGTACTTGCCATGAATCTTGCTGATAACCTGTACGGACGTGCTTCCTGAACAATTTTTCTTTTCTCTTACGAACATGTTTTTTAATTTCGGGACACCCAAAATTAAAAAACATATCAATAATATCAACGGTTACAGCGGGTGTCCCGAAAAAGTGCGGAAAACAGGAAAGAGGGATGCTGGGTAGGAACAGCACCTTGGGGGTATAAGAATTATAGGCTTGGGAAAAAATCAACTCTTATCCCAAATGAGAAGGCAATGTATGTTAAGGAGTGCTTTGAGCTCATTAATACAGGACTTCACAATTGTGAAGGTGTCAGAAAATTGTTACTCACAAAATATGGCATCAGGGTATCAAAACAGAACATGTGGAATATGCTGAATAATGCAGCGTATTCAGGCAGGATTTATATCCCCGAATTTAAGAAAGAGGAGGAAATGGTTGTTTCAGGTTTGCACGATGCGATTGTCTCAATTGAATTGTTTGAGTCAG
>JANXXZ010000156.1 GCA_025350385.1 Bacteroidales bacterium | reverse complement strand
ATGGCTAAAAAAATAAAAAAGGGCTACCCGGAAATTCCGATTGTTGTTCTAACCCCTTTTTCACGAGAGGTATCGCTCAAATTATCGGGTGAGGATATGAGCGTAATCGATTATGTATTCAGCTGGCTGGGAAATCCTGATCTTTTACTTGCCATCATCAAACTGATTGAGGATAAGATGAATGCCGAACACGATACTACTGAAGTGGGCGTGCAGGTCATCCTGTTGGTGGAGGATTCAGTGCGATTTTATTCCAGTTACCTGCCTAATATTTACAGGATTATTTTCAACCAGTCGAATGCTTTCATGGCTGAAGGTCTCAATGAGCACCAGCAGATGCTTCGCAGGCGAGGAAGACCCAAAATTTTACTGGCAACCAATTACGAGGATGCTAAAACACTTTATGATAAATACAAGCAAAATCTGCTGGGAATCATATCTGATATTAGTTATAAACGGGCCGGGAAAGAAGACACTGAAGCCGGTTTCCGGTTTGTACAGCATGTGCGGAAACAGGATGAATTCATTCCTTTCCTGTTACAGTCCTCCGATACAAAATACGAACAGGCAGCCCATGACCTGGGAATAGGGTTCCTGGATAAGAATTCAAAAACGCTGTCGATTGAGCTCCGCAATTTCATGATGGAATACTTCGCGTTCGGCGATTTTGTGTTCCTTAATCCGGATACCAATCTTGAAATCATGCGTGCCCCGGACCTCAAGGCTTTGCAGGAAAGGATCTTTGAAGTACCCGACAATTCTTTTGAATATCATGTGTATCGCAACCACCTTTCGAAATGGTTGTTTGCCAGGGCTCTTTTCCCACTGGCCGAGTTTTTCAGGGATGTCCGCCCCGGTGACTTTACTGACCTGGATGAGATCCGCCGGTTTATCTTTGATTCTATTGCCGGGTATCGGTTGAATAAAGGAAGGGGAATCATAGCTCAGTTCAACAGTGAAAGTTTTGATGAATATGTAAATTTTACCCGTATCGGTGAAGGTTCTATCGGTGGAAAAGCGCGTGGGCTGGCTTTTCTCGATGCCATTATCAAGCGAAACCGGTTGGCCGACCGTTTTACCGATGTCAGCATCAACATTCCGCAGACGGTGGTGCTTTGTACCGATATTTTTGACGAGTTCATGGAGGATAATGATCTTTACAAAATCGGGTTATCTGACCTGCCTGACTCTGAAATACTTAACTATTTCGTTAATGCCCGGCTTCCGCTCCGTCTTCATGATGAATTGGTTGCGTTTATTCATGTGGGTAACCGGCCGATTGCAGTACGTTCTTCGAGCCTGCTGGAGGATTCGCATTACCAGCCTTTTGCAGGGGTCTATTCAACTTACATGGTTCCACAGGTGCCTGACGATGATCGCCTCATGCTTGAATTACTGAGTAATGCAATTAAGAGTGTGTATGCTTCTGTATTTTACCACGACAGCAAAGCTTACATGGCTGCCACTTCCAACCTCATTGATGAAGAAAAAATGGCGGTGGTGCTGCAACAAGTGGCAGGAACCCAATATGGAGACCGTTTTTATCCTTCCTTTTCAGGAGTTGCACGCTCCATTAATTTTTATCCTATATCACCAGAAAAACCTGAAGACGGGATAGCCAGTATTGCCATTGGATTGGGAAAATATATTGTAGATGGAGGGGTATCCCTGCGTTTTTCTCCCAAATATCCTAAAAAGATATTACAACTCTCTTCACCTGAAATGGCATTACGCGAAACGCAAAAACATTTTTATGCGCTCGACCTTACTCCCGGGAGTTTTTATACCTCAGTTGATGACGGGATTAACCTGAAAAAACTTAAGATCGACCTTGCCATCGAAAACAATGCTTTCAGGCATATGGTTTCAACCTACGATTTCAATAACCTGGTGATGCGCGATGGGATCGGGAGCGATGGCAAAAGGGTGGCAACCTTTGCCAACATATTGAACCACGATACATTTCCGTTGGCTAACATTCTATCTACCTGCCTCGCGATGGGGCAGAATGAAATCGGGAAACCAATCGAGATTGAATTCGCTGTCGAACTAAACCGACCAAAGGGATTACCTAAAGTTTTCAATTTACTTCAGGTGCGACCAATCGTGGAAAGCAAGGAAACTGTTGAAGCCCACTTAGAGGATATCCCTTACAATGAAACAGTGCTTTATTCAAAAGCCGCCCTTGGAAACGGGATAATCACCGGACTGAAAGATGTTGTTTATGTGAAACCCGAAGGCTTTGACCCTGCACATAATCCTGAAACCGCACTAAGGATAGCCGCGTTAAATGAAAAATTCCAGGCGGCTAAGGAGTTTTACGTGCTGGTCGGACCCGGTCGTTGGGGCTCAAGTGATCCGTGGCTGGGGATTCCTGTAAAATGGCCGCAGATTTCGGCAGCCAGGGTCATTGTTGAATCGGGGCTCGAGAACTACCGCATTGATCCAAGCCAGGGTACTCATTTCTTTCAGAATCTTACCTCTTTCAGGGTAGGGTATTTTACAATTCATCCCTATATCAACGACGGATTTTTTGATGTGGAGTATTTGAATTCATTTGATGCCGTTTATGAGGATGAACTAATCCGTCATGTACATCTGGCAGAACCAATGCTGGTGATGATCAACGGGCGGAATAACCTGGGCGTTATAATGAAACCTAAACCAGTTGGATCTGATAGCTTATAGTGTGATTATTGACAAACCTATAAAAGGCCATTAACCTGAAAGTAAAAGAAGATACCTGTAAAATTAAAAGAATTCCACCTATTATTGATGGAAAGTTTCAAAGTATTTTTTGCGTCCTTCACAGAGACAAATAAAATCATTGCCAAACGACATGCACTTGTTACAATGCAGGGCAATATTATAACTGATAAAAAGTACCTTATTGCTAATATTTGAAGTAACTGGACATTCGGGCTTTTTCGAGCAATCAGAACAACGACTTCCGATTTTTGTTTCAGACATATTAGCAGTATTTTCAGTTTGACCAGGCATATTAAAAAATTAATAATTATAAAGGACTCAAGTAAGTTTAAATTTTTGAAGTCAATTTATTTATCGAATTGAAAAACACCTGGTAACAATTAGTTATCTGATGACATGAATAATTTAAGTGAAGTGGAACGAGGCTTCTTCCTAAATAAAAGAAATTATTATTTTCAAAGGTATAAGAAAATTCTTCTGATGAGCATAATAATTTATTTACTTTCTTTTGGTTTCATGATAACCAATGATCAAAAATGCATTCATATACTAACAGTGAAATCAATTTAAACATTTCCGTGAAATTTTGTCCTATTTTTGTTGAAAACAAATGACTAGTCTATTATGTTCCTTTCGGAAACTGACAGACTAATTCACCGGAGTAAAATCTGCATACATTTATGTAATGGAGCAGAAGTCCCGATTCAGCAGATTTTTACATTTCCCGGTAACGAAGATTTTTCTGGGCCTTGCGGGTGTCGTTGCTGCTGTCATGCTCATGCAATTTGGCACCGAGACGATCCTCAAATATACCGGGAGCACCGATGACTTTAAGAACCTGGTTGTTGCAGTACTGGTCTCTGCTGCTGCATTAGCCACCTACGTTTATCTCTTTATATTTTACGAAAAGAGAAAGATCGGGGAAATTTCGACCAGGCACTTCCTTCGAAACTTGTTTATCGGGTTTTCTACCGGGTTTATAATCCTTACCATTGTCATCCTGATCATGTATTTCGGCAATGCATATACGATCCTGGCATTTCATCCGTTATCATACCTGGTTCCTGCTCTGTCGCTTGGAATTTCGAGCGCCATCTTTGAAGAATTACTATTCAGGGGAATTATTTTCAGGATCACAGAAGAAAAGTTAGGATCTGTCTGGGCCCTGGTAATTTCATCATCCATATTTGGATTAGCGCATCTTGCGAATGACAACAGTACGATTTTTTCGGCTGTTGCTATCTCTGTAGAAGCAGGGTTTCTACTTGGGGCTGCTTATATTTATTCGAAAAATCTCTGGCTGCCGATATGGATTCATTTCGCCTGGAATTTTTCGGAAGGAGGAATTTATGGCGCTATTATTTCAGGAACCGGATTGAATAAGAGTTTAATCAGATGTAAGATCAGTGGCCCCGATCTCCTCACCGGGGGTGCTTTCGGTCCTGAAAATTCATTACAGGCTGTAATCCTGGGACTATTGACAGCTGGTTTGTTTTTATGGTTGGCTAAGAAACGGAATCATATGGTAAAACCTGCATGGAGGCGACAGCTGGAAAAGGAGTAGACTCCGTTATCCCCGTATTGAAGGATTACAAATCAGCAGTATCCTCATATAAACCGCATCCTCTTTTAAAAGGTAGAATGAATTTTGATTTTGCTTTATTATATTTGTATTGTGCAATTGACAATATCTCAATTTCAATCAAATAGCTGTTATTATGAGTAAAGATAAGCATGCCCACCTCCCTGAACCGGAAGAAAAGCCTGCAAATCCTTCGCAGGAACAAGCAAGTACTGAGAATAATAAACTACTTCTTAAGGCACAGTGTGACGAAAAGGAAGAACTGTATGAGAAGGCCCGCGACCAGTATATCAATCTCGGACGTACTGAAGATGCGTTAAGATGTTCAGCTAAACTACAGTTGAATACCTGGAGAGCAAGGAATCAACCTTATATTATTTCACTTGCAATTTCATCAGCAGTTATTATGATTGCCTTCCTTGCATTCCTGATCGTACTGAACAACAGGCAAAGGAGCTTAGTTTCACCTTCAGTGCAATGGTTAAACCAGGGAAAGATAGAATTAAGCAGTTATCCCAGCTGGTTCCTTTATGACAAAAAGGATAATAGTATCAGGACCAGGGCAGTAATTGATGAAAAGATGAAGACAGAACTAGAGAAAATATACCCATGGAAAAGTGACAGCTCAAATTATGTCGGATTTAGACAGGCTATTGAGCAATTAGCTTTCAAATCAGCTGAAATGAAAGGAAGTTATTATTGGCTTCTCTTGTTGGTAAGCGGGTTGGCGGCGGTTGTCGGTGTTTTGATCCGGGAGATTCTGGACCTGATCCGTCATTATAGTTATGAAAAGGATCTCGATTTCAGAATCTGGTGGCCCTGGTACCTGTTGCGTCCATTTGTTGGGTTTGTGATCGGAATCATGGTAATTTTATTCAGCGGAACCGATTTACTTATCAGTTCAGGCAACAATAACAGTGAAATTTACATGATTGCAATCTCAATCATTGCCGGCATAAGTGTTGAAGACGTAATGTTTAAAATCCGAAAAGTTTCTCAGGTGTTGTTCGGAAACAGCAATCAGGAAGCAGACAAATCAGAAAACATTCAAAATGTGAATCAACAGAAGAATGTGAATAAAACGGGAAATAAACAGAATGTTACGGTACCGACTGATCAGATCGGTAGTTAAGATCTTGTGTCGGTTCGCGGAATTAATCCAGGATGCGAATCGAAAGGTATTATTAGATTTTGCTGCAGCTGTTGGATCACTTCAGAAAATTATCCAATCTTCTTTCATCAGATCAGCCGTGAGGCAGGAATGAACCGGCATCACCGCCACAAGGTCACCGGGATGTAACCTGGTTCCCGTGTTCATTTTCATAATCCCGTGTTCCTGTGAAATGGAAGTAAGATAACCTAAGGGGAAGTTGCAATCCCAGGAATCGCCGGTATATTTCACTACGAGACCATAAACGATCCTGCCTTCTACCTTACAATATTCCTTTGAAAGATGAACCGCTCCGCCATAAAGAACTGCTTCTCTTCGTTGTTCATGCAAGGCCACCACCGGGCACACAGCAGCTACAGAGATTTCCGTGAGCCTGCAAGAGCCGATGCAGTATTGCATCAGATCGTAGAATACGAAATTCCCGGGTCTTATTTCGTCAATTCCCTGGACGGGTTCGAAGAGACTACATGAAGGAGTGTCTCCCGTCGAAAGGATCATTCCCGGAAACCGGGTTATATAGATATCCTTTAAATTGAGCAACTGCTTACCGGCAGATTCATGATGATGCCTTATCTCGTTAATACCTTTAGAATAGTAGGTTTGCCCGGTATGGGTGAGGAATCCCCGGAATTCCAGGAAGTTACTTTGCCTGGCTTCATTTATAACGGCATTAATCTCCGGTATATTCTCAGGATCAAGACCGGTTCTGTGATAGCCGGTATCAATTTTAATGAAGAAACCAGCCTTTACCAGGAGACGCTTCGCAAGCAAGGATGTGACTTCATGCGATTCGACGAGCAGGTTGAGATGAATACGCGATGCAAGGTCATTAATTTCATCAATCTCAAGGATATTGACAGGGAATGCGATGGTGATGTCATCCCATCCATGATTGGCAAAAAACCTTGCCATCGTAACCGACGAAACCGTGATTGCTTTTACGCCGGACTGGCGGAACCATTCACCCACATCGGCTGACTGGTGAGTCTTGAAATGGGGTCTGAAAATGACCTTGTTTTTCCTGGCCTTTCCGGCCATCCGGTTGATATTGGCTAAGCATTTCCTCTTGTCAACCAGCAGGGTAGGGTGGGTTATTTTTAGCATGATACCTGGTTTGTTTCTTTTTTTTAATAGTGCCTAAAGTACTTAAAGTGCATGAAGTGCCTTAAGTATTTAAAGTACGCTAAAGTATTTAAAGTGTTTATTATCCCTTGAGTATTTAATGCCTTGAATCAACTGCAACTATAGGCAATCCAAACTTTAGGCACTTCAAACTTCCTATACTCCAAACTCTAGGCACTTCAAACTTCTTTAACTCCAACCTTAAAACTACGTAAATTTGGTACTTTTACTGCCTTAAATCAAATGATTATGCAATTTAACGGTATTGTTTACGGATTGTTCCTGCTAATGCTTTTAATCTTTGCAGGATGTGGTAAATCTGATGTTAAATCGAGCCTGGTTACCGAACGAATTCAGTATGATGTTACCATCAAAAGCCCTGATCCTGAATATGACTGGTGGGTACAAAATCTTGAAGGTGCAAAGCGGGAAGGATTGTTAGCGGATATCTTCGGCTCTGTTTCGGGAGGGAAAGTGAAAGCCTATGACTTTTTTTCGAACAAGTTGCTGACACCAGATGAAGTAAAAAAAATACTCAGGCGTACAGATACTGTGGCTGTGGAGCGTCCCGACCCCCCTCATGAGCTGGTTGACACTGTATTGGTGCACGAACTTTCCATGAAAGAAATTTCGCGTCTCCGTTTCCTTGAAGAATGGCAGATGGATCATCAAACACTGGCTTTCACAAAAAAAGTGGTCGGAATCTGTCCGCTTGTTGAGGTATATGCCGAATCCGGCGAATTAAGGGGATACAAACCCCTTTTCTGGGTGTTCTTTGATGAGCGATACCCGGGGATTCTGAAATGAGGGACAAGTGACAATTGACAATTGACAATTGACAATTGACAATTGACAAGGAACAAGGAACAAGGGACAATTGACAAGGGACAATTGACAAGGGACAATTGACAAGGAACAAGGAACAAGGGACAATTGACAAGGGACAATTGACAAGGGATAAAGTGGAGAATTCAAATTGCAAATCGCAAAATTCAAAGTAACAAGTCAGCAGGAATTACAGGTTATTCTCGCGCCCTCCCGCCCTCGCGCCCTTGCTCCCCCGCTTCTTCGCTTCCTCGCTCCGACGCTTCATCGCACATCATTTTCATCAGGTCTATTTTAAAATTGAATTAAAAAATTTATCGATTACTTATAAAACTCAACGTGACCTACCAATTTCATGAATTCAGTAATGGCATACGCCTGGTACACAGGCAGACAGGCAGCCCGGTTTCGCATTTTGGTATGGTGGTGAATGCTGGTTCGCGCGATGAAATGCCACACGAACAAGGTCTTGCCCATTTTATTGAACACATGATCTTTAAAGGCACACATAAGAGAAACACTTACCAGGTGATCAACCGGCTCGAAAACGTGGGAGCCGATATGAACGCGTTTACCACCAAGGAAGAAACCACTGTATATGCTTCGTTCCTCACTACTCATTACCAGCGCGTTATTGAGTTGCTTTCCGATATCCTCTTTAATTCAGTTTTCCCGGAGAAGGAGATGCTAAAGGAAAAAGCAGTGGTTATTGATGAGATCAATTCTTATAAGGATAACCCTTCTGAATGGATCCACGATGAATTTGATGAACTTATGTTTCCGGGTCACCCGTTGAGTAAGAACATTTTGGGAACACCGGCACATCTGAAGAAATTTACCCAATCAAACCTCAACGAATTTATTCACAGGCTATACTCTACCAACCAGATTGTATTGAGTTCGGTGGGAAATACTCCCTTTTCGAAGATAGTCGCGCTCGCCAATACTTATTTCGGCTCACAGCCGGTCTCATTGGGAGATCCCGGCCGAATAGTGCCGCAGGGGTACGAAGCGAAGAAAATTGTAAAAAAATTTGGTCGCCACCAGGCACATATCATTATGGGGAACCTGGCGTTTACCGCCCACGATAACAGGCGTATTCCCATGGCATTGATGAATAACCTGCTTGGCGGACCAGCTATGAATTCACGGCTGAACCTCGCGCTAAGGGAGAGACATGGGATAGCCTACAACCTAGAATCCAATTATCAGCCGCTATCGGACACGGGACTATTCAGTATTTATCTCGGAACCGATGAGAAGTTGGTGGACAAGGCCATTGAGCTGGTTCACAGGGAATTGACAAAACTCCGTAAACAGAAACTAGGCGTGAATCAGTTGAGAATTGCCAAGGAGCAAATCAAGGGGCAACTTGCCATTTCGGTAGAAGCCCATCAAAATGAAATGATTTCCATCGGAAAGAGTGTCCTGGTGTTTAACAGGGTAGACACAATCGAGGAGATTAACAGCAAAATTGACAAAGTAGAAGCCCCGGAACTTCTTGAACTGGCTAATGAGATTTTTGAGCCGTCGAAGATCAGTATGTTGATTTATAAGAATGTGAGGTGATAGGGAT
>JANXXZ010000148.1 GCA_025350385.1 Bacteroidales bacterium | reverse complement strand
TTCAACTATGATCAGGTATTCGAGTGATTCAGTGACTGTAAAACTGCAGGTTCAGAAGTATACCGAAGCTTTATTTATGGTGCCGGTTTCAATAATGGGTAATACCTTACCTATAAGATTATTCCCTGACCAGGTCGAAGTAACCTGCCAGATACCTCTTAGCAATTATCATCTTGTTAATGCCAAAAGTTTCACAGCCGAGGTATTGGCAGCACCTTCCTTGCTTGCCGCAGGTAAAAGGCTGGAAGTAATTCTTACACAAATACCAGCAAATGTCAGGTCGTTACATATCAAGCCTGATCATGTAGAATACATTATCATTGCCAAATGATAAAAGTTGGTCTCACAGGAGGAATTGGAAGCGGCAAATCGATGGTAGCTACCATCTTAGATCATCTGGCTGTTCCCGTTTATCATGCAGATGCCGAAGCAAAGAAAATCCTTGAAAAGGAAACTGTAAAAGCACAGCTAAAGTTGATATTTGGAGCGGAAATATTGGATGCCCGGGGAATTGTTAACCGTAAGGCATTGTCGGACAGGGTGTTTAAGAATGACACTGAACTTGCAAAGTTGAACGGACTCATTCATCCACTTGTCAGGATTGATTTCGAATCATGGTGCTGGTTGCATGCAGAGAGCAGCTACATTATCCAGGAAGCTGCAATATTATTTGAAAGTGGCTTTAACGTTTATTTTGATAAAACCATTTTTGTTATGGCCCCGGTTGAACTGTGCATCGAACGGGTGGTAGCACGGGATAAAATTAAGTCAGTACAAGTGTTACAACGTATGAATAACCAATGGGAAGCTGAACGAAAAATTGTGCTTGCGGATTATATCCTGGTCAATGACGGAAATTCAATGTTGCTGCCCCAGGTTCTTGCACTGCATGCAAAACTGAAACAATTATCAGAAACGATTTGATTCATTATTTAGTTGTACTATGCCGGTACTTATTCATTTATTATTTAATGTTATATGTTATTCATTATCAATTGATTTAATAGTTAACACTAAATATAAAATGAAAAATGATTAAATTTTTATAAGCCAGTTACCTGACAATCTTAAAATTAAACATACCGGAGCCAAGTGTACCCATAAGCCTGATCCAGATTGGAAGCAACTGTTCTGTACCACGGGCTGTAGTAATATCGCCTAGATCAATAATATCCTTCCATCCGAAATCAAGGAGCAGTTTTTTAACTTCTGATTTTGCCTCATTGTCATTTCCGCTTAAGAACAGGTTTCCCGGTTCCTTAAGCGAGCCTGGATTTACCATGAGCTGGCAATTGACTGTGTTCAAAGTCTTTACGACCTTAACATCAGGAAACTGCCGCTGAATTACCTCGCCCAGCGAATCGGTATTACAAACGGAGAGGGTAGGAGGCATACCCTTAGAGAAATCAAGCGGATTGGCCACATCGACCAGTATTTTTCCACTGAGGTTTTCCCTGCCGGCCAGCTGAAGTGCTTGCAGTGAAACCAATCCTGAAGTGCAGTTGAATACTATTTCACCAAAGGCTGCCGCAGCAGAAAAAGTCCCGGCTGATGCCAAAGTTCCATTATTGCTTACCCAATCAAATGCTCTGGGATTATTGTTAATTCTTGAGCCCATCATCACTGAATGACCCAGTTTTGTTAATTTTGTTCCCAGGGTGGTGCCAACCATACCTGTACCAAGAATTGCTATTTTCATATAAATGCATATTTTTCATAGTAAACAATGAGTTTGTAGAAAAGTTCCGGTTATTTACGTAAAGTATTTTTAATTGTCCGACGATCGGGTAATTTTGCATGACAACAAAAACATTTCATGCTATGTCAGAAATAATTTTAGGAGTCGGTTCAAGGGTTAAGCACCCTCAATTTGGTAAAGGCGCTGTCGTTCAGGTCCGTTCGGATGCTTATGAAATCTGTTTCATTGAAAATGGAGTCAGGCAGATCCTGCGCAATTATGAAGGTCTCGAAATAATTGAACTAGTAGAAACACCATCAGACTTGGCCACTTATGAGAAAATTGAAAAGAGCCTGGTGAGGGTTCTTCGTCGTTTCAGCGATGTGCAGGAAACTGTCCCTTTTGGCAGTAAATGGACCGGCGGCAGACTGGTCATGATTCCCGGCGACCTTAGCCTGAAGGAAAAGGAAGTGCCGATTGATGCTTTCTTTCACAAAATTGTGATGCTCCGCGACCGCCTGCGAGTACTCGAAGCCAAAGTAAATGCCAGCAGTCTGACTGATGAGGATAAGGTCGAGCTACAGCAATATATAACCCGCTGCTATGGAAGCCTCACTACTTTCAATGTGCTTTTTAAGAATAAGGAAGACCAGTTTGTAGGGGAGAAGGGGGTGTGATAATTTTTGATTTCGGATTTTTGCTTTCGGCCATTTTATTATAAATTTAAAACCACCTCCTTTGGTGGTGGTTATGTTCTGTTGGCTATGCCTGTAAATTAAACGTTACAGAAAAATTGAAGCGTTGAAAAAAGGTAACATAATTGATTACAAAAAAGAACGTTGAAAATAAATG
>JANXXZ010000134.1 GCA_025350385.1 Bacteroidales bacterium | reverse complement strand
TGCAGTGATGCCGGCCATCCTAAAAGGAGTTTCAGGAATACATAATAAAAGATATCCCATACCGCAAATACATAAATAAACCAGGCAAATCGTTCGGTTTTGCTGCTGCCTGCAAGCATACCTATCATAAGCAGCATGATCAGGGTAGCAGCTTCCCTGAGTATTTCGGCTGAAATTATCCCTGGTTTCATCAATTTCAGAGGAAAAGAAAAACCTTCGGGGTAATAGAGTTCGCGCAGATATACTACCACGATGCCTTCAAGTAATCCCATTGCGATGGCAAAAAGGGATACAATGAACCATTGGTTTCGAAGTTGCATAGTGCATGGATTACTTTACGTAATTAAAGGTACGAATTTCATTTTTATTTTGTGCCGATGCCTGCTTCCCTGAAATACATGTAAACTTTCCTGTCGCTAAAATTGAATGATTGCCATTGCAAGTGATCCTGCCGCGCCATAAATCTTTTGATCCTGCCATCAAGCCATTCTTCATTTGTATATTCTTTACTCTGATTATACTGGTTCAGAATCTTCCGGTTTTCATCCATAAGTTGGAGTGTCCGTCCTGATAAACTCATAAGGGTTGGAACATCCAGACCTGATCGGTCGCAAATTCCAAGATTGTATTTAGCGATTATGAGGTCCCAGTTTATGAGTCCGAACAGGATGAAGATGAAATAAAAACTCCAGGCATTGGTCCGTATCAGATAAAACAGGGTCTTTTTTTGCCTGATCTTGATCCATAAGAGGCCCAGCCCGACCAATACCAGCAAAAGGAAAAAGATCACCCCGATTCGTTTATAAGTCAATCCGTAATGGCTGATATAAAACCAGTTACGTACACTAACATTGGCAGCCAGGATTGCGTTTTGGACAATCCATGTCAAAGCGCCATAAACAAGCCATTTATTCCCATGATAAAAGTTCAGGTTTTTCCGGAAAAGATAGAGCATTACCAGGATTGACAATCCTATACTGAAGATAAGTAAACCTGTTCCCTCGTGAAGGTTGTGCGACATAGCAGGCGCTGACGCCCGGCCGAATTCCCCGTTCAGCCAGAATACTTCTGAAATATTGACTAAAAGCAGCAAAAGGTTAAGCAAGAGGAACAGGATTCTGCCCATTTTATTTTCATCTTTAAGAGCCATAATTTTTTTGGGCAACCCAAACCCAGAAACTGTCCTCCTCCTTCTTTTTCGGAGTAATTCATCATGGAAATTTGCTTCCAATGTTCTTATTCCATAAAGGTTCCCTTTATAAATGATCCCTGTGATCAGCACACCCGTGAAAAACAGGAAAACAAGATGGCCGATTGATAAATAAAGGGCTAGCCAGGTAAGGAATTGCCTGTAAAGGCTATCCAGTGTAAGGAAGTACCGGTTAAATAGCGGATCGGCGAAACGGTAGATTGTCGTAAAGATGAAGAGAACTGCCAGCGGAAGTATGAGCAATTTAACCAGTTTTAATAACCTTGGCATATGCTTTCGTATCGCCAGAAAATCTATTATATCATTCACCAGTTTTGCAGGTGCAAACAGGAAGTTAAATGATGCCTGAGGCGTGGACGTGAGAATTAACCGGAGTTCCGGCTCGAGGGTAAATCCAAGGTAAACCAGGAATGCTCCCATATATGCCAGTACACTCCAATCCGATCCGTACAGTATAACTGCTATTCCGGCACAAAGCAATCCTGTTGCTGAAATGCTGACAGGGCCTTTTTTGAAAGGACTTCTAGCAGCTAGTCTTATTAAGCCAAAAATAACCGGCGTGAAAAGGATTGCATTCATGCCCGGTGCCTGTTTAAAGAAAAGGTAATCGAATAAAACGATTCCTGAAATCAGGGCAATGAGGCGGAGGTGAATTGCTTTCATTTTGGAGTTGGATTAATTGGTTTTAATTTGTCAGAATTGTGTTTATGAAACTGAAAGAACTTTGAAATACAAAGTACGAAGAGAAAAAAAATCAAGGTTCTTTCTTTATGATGGATTCCAGCGCATCGATATGTTCCTGGAATGAAGTACGGCCTGATTCCGTAGCCGAGTAAGTGGTGTTGGGTTTACGGCCGAGAAATTGTTTCTGGACTGTGACATATCCCGATAACTCCAATGCCGAGAGATGGCTTGCTAAATTACCATCTGTAACTTCCAGTGTGTCTTTCAAGGTGTTGAAATCTACCCTATCATTCACCATCAGCAATGCCATAATGCCCAGCCGGACCCGGTTGTCAAAGGCTTTGTTCAGGTTTCGGATAGGGTTTGGCATGTTGTATTTCGGATTTCGGATTTTTGATTTCGGATTGTTACAACTGGTTGATTTAATTATTGCTCATGTATGCTATGACTTTGCTGTTATTTGGACCCAGGTTGGATTATTACAGACCTGAATCACTGGATAATCCGCAATCCGACATTCGCAATTCCCTTATTTCTCATATCTCCTGTATACTACAATGCCGAAAACCAGGTTCATGACTCCAAATCCGGTTGCCCAGAAAAGCAGGCTATACCGCCACAAAAAGAAACCGGCCAGTCCGAGGATGATATCTACGAGTCCGAGCCAGAATAACTCATTCAGGCTGAACCGGCTGGCGCTCACCAGGGCCAGACCATAAAAAACCAGGGTCAGGGCGATGGCGCTTGGGAACAGGATCGGGCCACTCCCGCTGAAATAGGGAAGGAGAATCACCCCACCGGCCATCATAGGGATCAACCAATAAAGTACGACTCTTTTGAACAGGGGTGTCATGAGCTTTTCACCCTTCTTCACCGCATTCTTCCTGGTAAAGTATAATGCAAAAGCCATTGAAACTATAAGCACTATAAGCCCGTCAACCATTAGGAATGGAACCGTCAGATAGTTCACAAACAGGAATGGTTCCAGCAACCCGAATCCAAAATAGAGGTAAAATACCGCTATCCCGGCAAGGGCGGTAATCCCGGAACTTACCCCGGCCAGCCCGCTGATTGAGTGAAACCGGGCAGAACCGTCCATAAGGTTACGGATATCAGCCAGGGTTTTCTTATAGTCTTCCTGTTCTTCCATGGTAGATAATTTAGAAGTACTTTGAATCGCAAAGTTAAATCAATATTTACTTCAAATTCAAATAATTTAAAATTTATTTTCTATGAATTATATATTTCCGCATCATTTGGTTGCCCAAAAGTCCAATATCATTACTATTCTCTTAGTGTGCCGCTCATGCGATTGACCAACGAAATATCGCAGGGTAAATTGTTTGGAAATCCCTCTTTAAGATAGTGAAAGGAAGCGCTGTGTTACCCATTATCTGAGCTGAATGATATTGCCGGTTCAATCCTCTTTATTGCAGGATAATCTTTACCGGTCCTATAATTTTTCCATTTAAACTAATTCTTGCTGTGTATAAACCGGGAGGCCAGCCGGCACAATCAATCAAAACTATCTCATTTCCCTGTGCAATTTGTTGTTCCAGGGCCTTCCTGCCATAAAGATCGTAAATTTCCAGTATGCAATGATTGCTGGTTGCCTTAAATCCTGTAATTGTAAACATCTCCTTTGCCGGGTTGGGCCATACCTGCAACTGCCCGGCAGGCAATGCAATTATTGGCTCCGGCGAATTTACCCAGCAAAATGAAGGGCTTTCGCATCCCATACTATCTACTTTAACCAGCCATACATCCTGGGTACCCGTATCAGGATATACTGGATTAACATAACCGCAGCCAAGGTAACCGTTATCTGATGTTTGAATTGCATCATAAAATACATTACTACTCATATTCTGAGAAACTAAATTGTATTCCCTAAACCACAAACTATCTCCATTTGTGTTTAGCTTGAATATCCATCCAGCCATATGAGGGTATTCAGTAAAATTTGTACCCGCTGTACCGGCTGCTATGATTGTACCGTCCTGGTTACAGGATATATTCTCAGGATAAAGTAAATAAGGTGTGTTATTATAAAATCGATCAATGAGGATTGTATTATTGTTTGTAATTTTCGTAATGTGTATTCTTTTAGCACAATCATCCTCATTCAGAATTAAATAGGAAAAAGCAGATAAAACTAAGATGCTTCCATCATTTGAGTTTGATACCATAGCCTGAGTGTCCATCAAGTCGCCTCCAAGATTACGAACCCATTGTAAGTTACCTAAGCTGTCTGTTTTTATGACAATAGGATCACCTGTTTCATTAGGTGGTGGAACATGATAATATTGGAAAGCGCCTATCGCAAACCCCCCATCACTGGTTTGGATAACACTAAATCCCTGAGTGTCACCACTCAAGTTCGTGAAGGTTTTATCCCATTGTTTATTTCCTGATGAATCAGTTTTTATCATATAAGCACTGGCATTCATTGCATCATGTGGATATCTTACGCCTGTAATAATAACTCCTCCATCTGATGTCTGCTTTAGATTTCGGAATATATACGCCGTGTCATATGGCTCAGATATTTCACCGTATTCCCTGCTCCAAAGCGTATCAAAATCAGCATTATATTTTATCAATAGTCCCCGATCATGTACCCAATCGCTGGTATATGAACGGTGCAATCCGGCACTGTAATAAAATGGGCCAACAGCTTTGATTAGTGATCCTGGATATCCAATACTCCATTCACTGATAGTGTCTCCTATAGTTTTAATCCATTCTATATTCCCTAAAAGGTCAATTTTAATAAGGGAATTGGTCCTCCAATTATATTCGCCACCTGTTTCTCCTAAAACTACATAGCCATCTGGTATTTCGATTACCGTGGTTGAAAAATCCCAGGCTGAGAAAGAAGTTAATTCATAACGCTTATTAAAATAATTTGTTTGAGAATATCCATTGGAAAACAGAATTATCAAAAGAAATAAAAAAGCATTTCGGTTTGACACTATTTTTCTTTGCATAGCAAAAAAATAGAAAAAGCTTCCTGCCGGATTATCCGGCAGGAAGCTTTGATTATTATTTAGTAATCGAGAATTTGACTGATGATACAACCTTGACTTTTGTAAATAACCTACAGAAGAAAATGCCTGGAGCAAGATCATTCGTTGGTATTACAAGATAATCATGTTTACCCTTTATAGCAATTGTCTTTAATTGTTTCCCACTAACATCAACTATTTTTAGCGAAGCATTTAACACTCCTTCTTTAAGAGTATATTCAGCAATTATAAAATCCTTAGCAGGATTTGGATAAATTTTCAGTGTATTTTCATCAGTATAACTCTTTTGCTTTTTCACAATTACCTTGCCCGATTTCAGTCCATCTACAGGGAAAACATAAGGTTCGTTATATTCAATTTTTCCCGCATTTACCAAAATTGCACGTGCATAAGCTGAAGGCTGATAAAGTGTATCGGATGCAATTGCTTTTAATGATAGTTCCTGTAATGAGTCCGGGATTAAGTTACCTGCATTAACTAATTGTTTCTGGACATTTGCATAATCAATATAAGCCGCTAATTGCAATTGCTCCCGGGTGCTAAGGCTATTTGAACTTGCAATGCTTTGTAATGTTGCATCAGCGGAAAGGGTGTCGCCGTCCAAAACCTGCTGCATACTAAGAAGATACTTAGCCCAAAGGTCAGGTTCGGCTATTAGTGCGTCATTAACACTGTCGGTTGATATTTGTGTTGTATCGGACAGGAAATAGCGCATAAGTTCATACTGCGCATTGGCGCGTTCAGTATAGGATTGGGCGAGTTCCGATTCAAGCGATTCTTTAGCTCCAAGTATAAATACTCCCTGGTCTATATCGCTTCGCTGATCCTCCGATAGAGGGTTTTCCCTGCCGTCCAAAGCCTCAGTTACTGCGTCTGCCTTTGCGGCTTGCGGATTGGCAACCAGGACTTCCGTGACCATTGCTGCCGGTAGCACATCCTCCTTATTCATAGCTTCAATCATTACGATATCACTTAAATAGGGCGATTTGTCAATTAATTCATTATGTAGCGCAAGGGCATCAGGGGCAATACTTGTTTGCACTTCAGTAAGGAGTTGCTCTGTATTGCCACCATCATTAAGAATAGCAAGCTGATTTGATGAATAATCAATCTTGCTTTCAGCTATTAGTTTGTCAGACCTCATATCAGTTGAGCTTACACCATTTCCAAGTTGAGAAGGGCAAGAAAGGTTTTTTGAATAGCTAATATTATTAATGGTTGTTTGTGACGGCGAAACTTTCGGAGAAGCAGTAAACCTTATTGGCTGTACATTAAAGCCGTTCGATTGTGCGTGATAAATATAAGAGAGATTTTCGCACTGATTCATATAATCACTTTCAATTAATGAAGGCTTTGCTTGCCATGAGTAACTAAATGTGTTTCCTGCCGGATCTGTGGTTGAGATTCCATTAGCACCTTGCAATGTATTAATACCCATCAGAGTCGCATTGACATCACTTTTTGTAACTGCAATGTCGTACATATTAGGGGATTGAAAATCATTGCATTTTATGGTTAAACCAGTTGATCCTGATGAATTTCGGTTTTTATTCTGGGCAATTATGCCGTACTGAAGACTCTGTATATATCGATTATTATAAATGCTATTTACAGCTTCGCCAGAATTATTTATTACTATTCCTGTTTCGTATGTATTTATAAAGGGAAAAATGCCAGTATAATTCCCAGAGAAGCTATTTTCCTGAACAGAATAACCACTACAATAATCTAGATATACCCCCGAAGATGGGGTCTGACTAGTCCCAATCTTGGTGAAAAAAGAATTACGATTAATGCATACTAAATCAATTCCTCCAATATATACTCCTCGAAGGTTTTTATCAAAAGTAGTATGATCAATGTTAACATAATATGCTCCGCCGTCACCCATCGCTCTTATGCCATAATAAAGACCTGAAAAATTACTACTAATCCATGAAGAGCATGGATTGGTATTATTGTTTGCGCAAACGCGATCAACTTTGAATCCAGAAGCAAATGAATATATTCCTGTCCCTCTATCACAAGCTGGGATTAAAGTTGGGATAGAATTGGTGAAAGAACAACCATTAAAAGGAATAGTTTTCACTTTATTTAATTCGACAAAGAAATCAGGCTTGCTTTGCATGTTGAGATAGGCATCTGTTGTGGTGAACATCACATTTGTAAAGTAGCTTGCATTTGATATTTCTTTATTATTGAGGGGATTGAAATTTTGGTATGGATAGAACTTTACAGCAGTTTTATTATTCAGAAAAGTGGCTCGAGTGCACTTAACGATCCCTCCTGTAAAATCTGAAACAGGTATACCTCGATTATCAAGTTTAACCAATCTTATTGCACATTCAGCATTGCTAATAGTACCATTATTTATTAGTTCAACAGTACCTTGATACTGAGGATATAGTTGACTTTGATTTTTGGTTCCCCAAACCTCAACGCCTCTCCATAAACTATTGCAAGCTGAAGTTAATGTGCCGCCATCTAAGATTAACTTTCCTCCTGCTTCAACAATTATTTTTGAAGAAGCTGAAAATGAAATCTTACAATTTATTGTTAAGGTTGCTCCTTGTTTAATTATGAGATCACTTTGAATTGTCTGTGGAGTGACCCATGCTGCTGGAGGAGTTGTGGTTATTACCAAAGGGGTCGTTGAATATATGCAATCAAGATTTGTCTCCCAAATTCCTCGTCCATAAATACCTACTGATAGTTTTGTAGCGACTCCACTATTGTATTCAATGTGTAAATCACTAATACCCTTATTTGGTAAACCATTATTAAATGGCACCCAATCATTTAAGGAGTTATCAATATAGAAAACCCCAGCATCAGTTCCAATGTAGAGTGCATCATCAGAGCCGCTAACATGAACAATTGATCCAACTGAAGGATTCAAGCTTTCTAAACTATGAGTTACGTTAGTCCATTGCCAAGTATTATTTGAAATATTATATTCTCCTTTCCATATCTTTGGATTTGTTCCATTAGATAATCCCCAATATCCTGGAATTGTTACCCATATTTTATAAGGGTTCTCATCATCAACTGCAATTGATGAAACGAATCTACCGGAGTTGTCCATTACATCTGGAACATCTACCAATGTCCATTGCGCAGGCCCCGTGGTCTCGATGTCTTGAGTAAAGATTATCTTGTCTCCTAAACTCTTAACTAATCTTAAATACAAGACATGTTCGTTTGTTGGGCTCTGCCAACAGGACCATGAATAATACGGCTCATCAGATGGTGAAATAAGTGATTGATGCCATGAGGTCACCGGATAACCTTGATTATTTGAAACAAAAAAACCATTTTTGTCAGTATTATAGATCCATGATGAGGAAATCGGATTTGTAAATAAGCCTCTGCTATGAAACGAATAGCTTGCTCCCCAATAAAAATTATTTGTACGTTGATAGTTAACATATTTAGTAAGATTGCCATTTTCATTATGATAGAAAGTGCCAATTTGATTAGGATCGAATGAAACAAAAGAACCATCTCCATCCCCTATGTGCTTCCACTTATTACTACCCGTTAAATCTTTTCGCAATAGGTTAGTGCCAACATCCCATCCTGCAAATAAATAATCATTTGGGTTTGCCTTACTATGTGCCGTAAATTCAGCAAGACTACAACCTATGTTGTGTGAAAAATCAGACCAGGAGCTATTTATTGGGTAAGAATCTTTTCTAATAATTCCTCCATCATTTGCTACCCAAATTTTTGACCCATCGGGAGTGAAAACAATCTCATGAATATCGTCATGACAGTTGGCGTGACAATCAATCCAGGTTAGTCCCCCATCGTTCGAGCCGAATATTTTTACATCCCCAAAATACATAATCTGAGCATTTGTTGGAGATACAGCAAATCCTTCTTTTCCAGTATCTACGAATGAAACGGAAGACAAATATGAAACAGTTTGACCATCATATTTACCAAAATTCCCAGTACCCTGGTCATATCCAAATTTTACAGATACGTAAACATAATTCGGGGCGGCCGGGGTTGTTTCTATATTTACACGTAAACCAAAAGTAGAGGGAGTTGGCAAGAGAGGTTGAATGCTAACATCTGTCCAGGAGTTACCATTGTCAAGAGTATAAGAAAGTAAAGGAAATTGGGAAGAATTATACAATGAGAAATCTGCAACATCTCCGGCAATATATAATTTATAATTCCCATTACTCTCTGGAATTGGCTTAAAAGCCATATCAAAATAATGTCCTGGTTTGATCAAGGTCCATGATGGATGCTCAGAAAGCGCATTGTCTGTTTTATAAATGCCATACGTAAAAGAGCCACTATTAGCATTATTTGTAGATGAAGTAGTGGACACAAACATCTGGTTAGGATTACCAGGGTTTGCTAAGATTTTAGTAATTTTATAGGGTGTCCAAATCTCTGGCAGTGGAAATCCGTTACTAATCAGAACCCAGTCCTTACCCAGATTTGTACTTCTATAAATTCCACCTGCCACACTGAAATCATCTTCTTTATCTCCAGTTCCCACAAACCAATATTTAGTCGCATTAACGGTAGAAATGGCTATTGAAGAAACTCCGTTAGGATACCTGATAAAATCAGTCGCAGTGGAATGAAAATTAGCTCCATAGTCATCTGAATAAAATAGTCCCCCTACAGGTGAACCAGCGAATATGTAATTAGGACTTTCCTTGTCAATTTCACATGTACTTAATCTTCCTATACCACCTATCATATTGGAATTCAGAGGCGTAATTGTTGGCCCAAGTTCTCGCCAATCTGAAGTGTATAACAAGCTCCTATGTTCTTGAATATAACTATCAAGGTGACTAGCTAGCTCTGCCTTTTTTTGATAAACTTTCGTAATGTCCCCATTAGCGGGTATCAGAGGACGCCATATTCTTTTCCATCTTTCATATTGATTATAACCAGTTCCTTTCATATTATCCTGACCCCGTATTTGTATTAGAGAGTCATAATATGGGTCATTTTTATGGATTATTTCCCAATAATTTGAAAGATATTGATTGGGAAATTGTGCAAAAAGTTTAGCAGCAGGAATTAAGCACAATATAAGAAAAATGCTTAAAATTCCAAAAATGGGGGGAGGTGATTTTCATTTTCATAATAATTTGTTTTTAAATTTGTTAATAATATTAATTGAGCAAACTGAAATGCGAAACATAAAAACCAATTTCATTACTACTATTTCTCAGAATTATAACTCCTGAGAAATGTCATCCTTAAACTATCCTGCAAGCTATCAAAGTATCATAAAAATATTTCCTGTATGCTAACATTATTAATCTAATAATTCAAAGATATACAATTATTTAATGATAAAATGATCGTCAAAAATTTATTTTTATTTGCCCCACAAGCTTTCAACAAAATATTGTTAGCAAATTTTGGTTAATGTAAAATTTCGTTTTACCTTTGCACCCCTTTTATGACAAAAAGGGATTTTTTGATTAACAGCATATTACCTACAACATGAATACTCAAAGTTACAAGACGCTGACCCCAAAAGCAGACCAAATCACGAAAGAATGGGTGCTGGTGGATGCCGAAAATGAGATTGTAGGACGCCTTGCAACCAAGGTGGCCAGCATTTTACGCGGCAAGTACAAAACCAATTATACCCCGCATCTCGATTGCGGTGATAATGTGATAGTCATCAATGCCGAGAAGGTACGCTTCACCGGCGACAAGATGAATGACAAACTTTACATCAGTTATTCGGGTCATCCGGGTGGACAGAAAAAAGTCACGCCAAAGGATATGATGCGTAAAAAACCTGCTTATATAGTTGAAGAAGCTGTAAGAGGTATGCTTCCCAAAAACCGCCTGGGCGCTGAATTGTTCCGCAACCTTCGCGTATTCGTTGGTGCCGAACATGACCATCAGGCACAGAAACCCAGAGTGATCAACATTAACGAAATCAAATAATTAACATGGAAATTACGAATGCTGTTGGCCGTCGTAAGACTGCAGTCGCAAGGGTTTATCTTAAAGAAGGTACCGGAATCATCCTTGTAAACGGAAGAGATTATAAAGAATATTTCCCCATGGCCATTCTACAGAACACTGTAGAGCAGCCTTTTCAGATCACAGAGACCGTCGGAAAATTTGACGTTACCTGCAATATGGGCGGCGGCGGCATTAAAGGCCAGGCCGAAGCGTTACGTTTGGGAATCTCCCGTATTCTTTGCGAACTGGATAATGAAAGACGTCCCGCTCTGAAAGCCAAAGGTCTCATGCGTCGTGACCCGCGTATGGTGGAACGTAAGAAATTTGGTCAGAAGAAAGCCCGTAAACGCTTCCAGTTCAGCAAGCGTTAGAACTGTGTGTGAAGGTAGTTTAGTATCTAAATTGCCAGGACTTCGCCTGAGGCGGACTACCTGGCAATTGTTTAATCCAGGAAAGTAAACTAATAAATCAGGAATAATTAATATGGCAAGAACAACTTTTGACGAATTACTCGACGCCGGTGCTCATTTTGGTCACCTCAGGCGTAAATGGAATCCCAACATGGCTCCCTATATTTTCATGGAACGTAACGGGATCCACATCATTGACCTTTACAAAACCGTAGCTAAAATTGATGAAGCATCCAATGCCCTGAAGCAGATTGCCAAGTCAGGAAAGAAAATTCTTTTCGTAGCTACAAAAAAACAGGCTAAGGTGCTGGTTGCCGACCTGGTTAAACCTGCCAACATGCCTTATGTTACTGAGCGCTGGCCGGGTGGTATGCTTACCAACTTCGCGACGATCCGTAAAGCTGTCAAGAAAATGGCTTCCATCGATAAACTGATGACCAGCCCCGCTTTTACCAACATTTCCAAACGTGAGCGCCTCCAGATCACCCGCGAACGCGCCAAACTGGAGAAGAACCTTGGTTCAATCGCCGATCTGAACAAACTTCCGGCAGCCATCTTCGTAGTTGATATCATGAAAGAACATATTGCAATTGCCGAAGCCCGCAAGCTCAACATACCTACATTCGCAATTGTGGATACAAACAGCGATCCCAACCTGGTTGATTTCCCTATTCCTGCCAACGATGACGCTTCAAAATCCATTGCCCTTGTAGTAAGGAAAGTAATTGAAGCCATTGAGGAAGGCCTTTCGGAACGTAAGTTCGACCGCGAAAAACGCGCTGCCGACGAGGAACATGAAGAGTTCGACGAAAACGGCGTTCGTATCGGCATCGAAGACCTTGACGAAGAAGAAGGTGATGCCCGCGAGAATGCCCGTAAGAAACGCGTTGCTGCCGGTGAGGAATCACCCGAAGACCGTTCGAAACGTCCGCGTAAGGTCATTACCCGCAAACCTGGCGGTGGCGGTCCTCCGCGTAAACCAAGGCCCTAAAGCTTTTTGAATCAAAAGAAATTCATAAATGAATGTAGGGGTGCAATGGTTGTATCCCTGCATTTAAATTACTGATAACAAGTAAAATATAAACTGAAATGGCTATTATAACTGCTTCTGAAGTTAATAAACTGCGCCAGCAAACCGGCGCCGGTATGATGGACTGCAAAAACGCCCTGGTTGAATCGGATGGCGATATTGAAAAGGCAATTGATATCCTGCGCAAAAAGGGACAGAAACTGGCCCTGAAGCGTGCCGACCGCGATGCCAACCAGGGTATTGTGATTGCCAAAACTACCGATGACAGGAGGTTTGGCGGTATCATCATGCTGAATTGCGAAACCGACTTTGTCGCCAAAAATGTGGAATTCATTGAATTCGCAACAAAAGTGCTGGCTGTTGCCGTTACTTCCAAAACCAAATCGATTGATGATCTGAAAGCCCTGGTGATTGATGGCCGTACGATTGCTGAAGGGGTAACTGACCTTATTGGTAAAACCGGGGAAAAAATGGATCTGGCTCATTACGAATGTATTGAAGCTCCGCGAGTTGTTGCCTACAACCATTTCGGCAACCGGCTTGCTGCCATCCTTGGTTTCAACATGGACGAGGTAGCCGACCTGGATGAAGTAGGTAAATTCGTTTCTATGCAGGTAGCTGCTATGAGCCCTGTTGCTGTTGATAAGGATGATGTTTCGAAAGAAATTATCGACCGTGAAATCGAAATTGGCAAGGACATGGCACGTGCCGAAGGTAAACCTGAAGAAATGGTTGAAAAGATCGCACTGGGTAAGCTGAACAAGTTTTACAAGGAAAGCACCCTGTTGAACCAGGAATTCATCAACGACAGCAAACTGACTATCCGCGATTACATTACAAAAGCCAATAAGGACCTTACTGTTACGAAATTCTATCGTTTCCAGCTGGGCGCATAACATTCTATAAGCAAATGTTGAAAATCCCGTTTCTATCCGAGCGGGATTCTTTTTATGCTATAAAAGGGAAAGCCACAGCTTGCGACTGTGGCTTTCGGGCAATGTAACGAGCAGACGAGTATCTATGATCCGAGGATCTGTTTTATAATATCAGCAACAGCTTTATTGTCAGCTTTCCCGGCAAGTTCCTTTGTAGCTGTCCCCATTACTTTTCCCATATCCTTTATGCTCTGGGCGCCGGTTTTGGTAATGATTTGCTGAACGATTCCGCGCAACTCATCTTCACTCATTTGTTCGGGCAAATATTTCTCAATGATGGAAGCCTGGAAAATTTCCGGTTCAGCCAGATCGGGCCGGTTCTGGGCAATGTATACTTCTGCGCTTTCGCGGCGTTGCTTCACCAGTTTCTGGAGCATTTTTAACTCAACTTCGGCAGGGATCTCGCCGCTGCTTACATCTTTGCCGGTTTTTTCGAGGAGGAGAGCGGCTTTGATGGCACGTAGCGCTTCAAGTTTGGCCTTGTCCTTGGCCAACATGGCTTGCTTGATGTCGTCGTTAATTAATTTTTCCAGTTCCATCTTGATGCGTATTATAATTCTGATCAGCTTAACATTCCTGATTTCTGCGAATAGGATGTGTTCACTAATCTACATTGTCATGAAGGTATGGATTGTTCTCACGCAACCCGGCCTTAGGGGTCCCTTCAACGCCAAGTGTGTACCGTGAAATCGTGGTTTCGGCGGCAGTGCTGTTTTCCTGCAATTCCACATTACGGCGAAGGTAAGCGGGTTGCTTTTCCAGTTCCTCTATCCGGCCCGGTTGAGTGATTTTCAGGCTGAGATCTTTCAGAATTGTTTTCTTACGTTCGACCCGTTGTGACTCCCGTTCGTTGTCAAAAACTGATGTAGCTGGTCTGCTGAACTGCGAACTGTCATGAGACGGTTCAATGCTTGTATTATTTACAATTTCAAATTCAGGTTCATGTTTAGGTGCCGGGGTTGTTTCACATGACTCCGGAGTTGGTTGAATCTTGTCAACAAGGGTTTCTTCAATATGATGGATCCTGGCAGGTTCTTCAAAAAGAGTCTGAGGCATATCAACCCTGTTTTCTGAGGTAATATTCATCGGCTCTTCCATCCTTGCTGGAACAGCCGGGACAGGTTTCTCAACTAATGTTATTTCATTCAGCGGTTCAGGCCTGTTCACCTGGCCGATGGTATTGAGAATATGCTGACCGTTCTCGTCAATCTGGTGTATGATCTTATTCTTCTTATCAAAACCGGTTGCAATAAGGGTTATTGCTATTTCTTCCTCCAGGAGATTATCAATGCCATCACCCCAGAACACATTGGCAGTTTCTCCGGCCTGGCTGGTAATGTAAGCCGTAATCTCGTTCAGTTCCTCAAGGGAAATCTCATTTTTTCCTGAAGTAATATAAAGTAACACATGATCGGCTCCCTTGATATCGGTGTCGTCGAGAAGTGGTGAAGTTAACGCGAGCTGAACTGCTTCCATGGCCCTGTTAGGGCCGCTGGCAACACCGGAGCCCATAATGGCTTTCCCACTGTTGCACATAACTGTTTTCACATCTTCAAAGTCAACATTGATGCGTCCTGTAACGGTGATGATTTCAGCGATTCCCTTTGCGGCAATGGTAAGAACGTCGTCGGCTTTCCCAAAAGCCTGGCTGAGTTTCAGATCGCCCTGTAGATCAAGTAATTTCTCGTTGCAGATGACGAGTACAGTATCAACATATTTTTTAAGTTCTTCAATTCCCGCTTCAGCCTGTTGCAGGCGTTTCCTGCCTTCAAAATTGAAAGGTTTGGTGACGATTCCTACAGTAAGAATACCCAGTTCACGGGCAATTTTGGCAATAACCGGGGCAGCTCCTGTTCCTGTTCCTCCACCCATTCCGGCGGTAATAAACAGCATGGAAGTATTGTTCTCGAGTACACTGCGTATGTCTCCTTCGCGTTGTATAGCCGCATCGCGTCCAACTGAGGGGATTGATCCGGCGCCGAGTCCGGTGGCTCCAAGGGAAATCTTATTGGGAACAGGGCTCAGGGATAATGACTGAACATCTGTATTGCAGATATAAAAATCAACTCCCTTTATACCTTGCTTAAACATATGCGTCACGGCATTGCTTCCCCCGCCACCAACGCCGATTACCTTGATTATAGATGCCTGTTCTTTGGGCAGGTCGAATTTCAGCATTTCTAACATTTTTCTCCTCCTAAAATTAGATGATTATTTAAGCTGTATGAGTTACCTATGTTGAATAGTTACTAACAAAATGATTGTTAATTACTAACTAGTTAATTCCTTCTTCGAAGAACTTATTGAACCAGTCAACAAGCCCTTTTCCGCTACCTGGTTTTCTAGGCGGCTTTGGAGTTTTCTCCTTTCCGGTGGGTGTTTCCTTAGGTTCTTCGGGCCGTGATTTGATTTTTTCATTACGGATCAGGCCGAGCATTACGAGCCCGACACCTGTGGCATACATCGGGCTTGTTATTTCTTCGGGCACCGTACTGGCAAGGTGTTCGTTCGGATAACCAATGCGGGTATCCATTGCTGTCATGAACTGGGTGAGCTGTTCAATATGCTTTAGCATGGCGCCGCCACCGGTAAGTACCATTCCGCCGATGAGTCGCTTTTCAAGCCCGGTGGTCTTCACTTCCTGGTACACATATTCTATAATTTCTTCCATTCTTGCCTGTATGATACTTGCCAGGTTCTTCAGCGTGATTTCCTTGGGTGGCCGACCCCTCAATCCAGGGATAGCGACGACTTCTTCATTTTTATTCTCGCGGGCCAGTGCAGAACCGAATTTCACTTTCAGGTCTTCTGCATGTTTCTTTATAATGCTGCAACCTGATTTAATGTCTTCAGTAATTATATCACCGCCAAAGGGAATAACAGCCGTATGGCGGATGATTCCATCAAGAAAGATCGCTATATCAGTAGTTCCGCCTCCGATATCAACCAGCACTACCCCGGCTTCCTTTTCATCGTCGCTTAATACGGATTCGGCAGATGCGAGTGGCTCCAGGATCAGGTTCTGTACATTATATCCCGCTTTCTGGATACACTTCAGGATATTCATGGCTGCTGAAGTCTGCCCGGTGATGATGTGGAAATTGGCTTCTATCTGGTGACCCATCATCCCTTTGGGTTCTTTAACACCTTGTTCGCCATCAACGGTATATTCCTGAGGGATCACATCGATGATCTTTTCACCCGGGCTCATAGCCAGGTTGTACATACTGGATGTGAGCGTGTCAAGATCGTCCTGGCTTATTTCCATCTCAGGATTACGGCGGATCATATTTCCGCGGTGCTGGATGCTCCGGATATGCTGACCGGCAATGCCAACATTAACTGTACGGATATTCACTCCGGAGCGGGCTTCAGCTTCTTTAACGGCAGCCTGTATGGATTGAACTGTATTTTCAATATTTGTGATAACACCCCGCCGAACCCCGATGGATTCGCTGCGACCGTATCCAAGTACTTCAATTTTATTCAGTTCATTACGGCGACCAACAATTGCTGCAATTTTTGTGGTGCCAATGTCTAATCCAACAATAATTTCCGATTCCATAGTGTTTTATTTTGTACAGACGACTTGATTCTTGAATTTAAGGTTGATGATGCTATAGGTGTTCCAGCCGGTTTTTGAAAGGCCGTATTTGTAAAAGGTTTTAAGGTTTTCCAGTTTATCTGCCGAATTGGAGGTGTCGCCGAATTCAATGATATGCGATCCGGCCTTCGTAGCCAGTTGCATTTCGCCATCCGGTTTTACATATACCTGCTCAACCAGGGCATTAAGGACACTGTCAGCCCTTAACTGTTGTGCGATTGAGTGAATATTCTGAAGGATTTGTATAGATTCAGAAGGTTGCTGTTTTTTCTTTCCTTTCGGGAATATGGATTTGCCTGGTTTGAGCGGAATCTCGATGTTTCCGTTCGCGATTATAACCCTGACAGGATATTCCGGGTTTACAGGAAGCAACTTACCTTTTGTATCAAGGTAGAAATTGATACCTTCGGAGCTGATAATTCTGACAATGGGTCTGCACTGCCTCACTTCCACAACCAATCTTCCCTCAATGGTTGTATGAGCGTCGGCGTATTCGAGACAGGGGTTCCTGCGAAGAAATGTCAGGATACTTTCAATATCAATTTGTTTCAGCGTTTTCTTTTCTATTTTCCCGAATGCAGCTGTTAACTGATGCTTCAGGTCAGATGGAGACAGGAGAGGTTCACTTCCGGAATAATTCACCAGGACGTCGATCCCGGTGCAGGATTTAACCTCGTGGTTGCTATTGGCAAACCCCATAAGTACTACCGATCCTGCTGCCAGGCCGATCCAGAGGACGATGAGTAGTATTTTAAGAAACAGCTTCATGAGGATTATACCTTTTTAGTTAAGTAAGTTTCGATGGGTGTGACCAGTGTATCAATATCGCCGGCCCCCAGTGTGAGAAGTACTTCAATTTCCGATGTATTGAGGCAGGCCGGAATATCTTCCTTCTGAACCAGTTTTTTTTCGGCAATGCGGATTTTCGAAAGCAGCATCTCCGATGTGATTCCGTGGATAGGCAATTCGCGTGCAGGGTAGATGGGTAATAAGATCACTTCATCAAGTAAATCAAGGCTTTTGGCAAATTCATCCGCAAAATCGCGGGTACGGCTGTAAAGGTGAGGCTGGAATATCCCGGTTAATTTCCGTCCGGAGAATAATTTCCGTGCTGCTGTGATACTGGCTTTCAGTTCGGCTGGATGGTGGGCATAGTCGTCAATATACACCAGATTCTTACGCTCAATCCGTATATCAAAGCGCCGGCAAACGCCCCTGAAGGAAGCAAGACCCAGCCTCAATTCAATTTCTGTTGCACCACACAGAAAGGCTGCAGCCAATGCAGCGACTGCATTTTCAACATTATATAAACCCGGGAGGCCAAGAACCATATCTTTCATAACTCCAGAAGGATGATTGAAATCGAAATGATACAAACCATTCTGCAGCTGAATAGAGGATGCCGAAAAATTGCCTGAACCTGTTGTGGAATATTTGTATAATAGGCAGTTTTTCTGCAATTTCAAGGGGAGAGTCAGCCCATCTTTAAGTATGAGCGTTCCACCGGAATGAATATTTGCCGTGAAATCACTGAACGTTCTCAGCATGCCTTCATGATCACCGTATATATCAAGATGATCGGCATCAATGCTGGTAATAATGGCGATTTCCGGGTGAAGTTGCAGAAATGAGCGGTCAAATTCATCGGCTTCGGCTACCAGGATAGGCGAAATGTCCGAAAGAATCAGGTTGGTTTCATAATTCTTCGAAATTCCTCCCAGGAAAGCCTGGCAACCAAGGTGCGACTGCTTTAACAGGTGTGCGCAGAGAGTGGTGGTGGTGGTTTTTCCGTGCGTACCGGCAATAGCAATTGTTTTATACTGCGATGAAATTAAACCAAGCATTTCTGCACGCTTCACAACGGGAATATTGTTTTCGAGGAAATACCTGTACTCAGGATGATTGGTCGGAACAGCGGGAGTGTAAACAACCAAACCGGTGTCTTTGGGAATAAGGTCAACATTCTCATTAAAGTGGATTTCCATTCCTTCTTCCTGGAGCAACGTAGTTAGAGAAGTTGGCGTGCGGTCGTAGCCATGAACATTTTTTCCCTGGGCCTTGAAATACCTTGCCAAAGCGCTCATGCCGATGCCGCCTATGCCTAGGAAATAAACTGTTTTGATCGTTGAGATATTCGGCATGAGATCTACTGTTTATTTTTATTGTTTGTAGAGTTATTGATCAGGCTGAGCGCTTCTTCAGCTATTTGAGCAGCAGCGTCCCGGTGAGCCAGTCGGCTGATATTTTCCTTAAGTTCAACCTGCATTGTCGGGTTGTTAGCTAATTCTATGATAGCAGAAACCAGCTTTTCATTCGCTTCGGCATCAGGAATCATAATGGCCGCATGTTTACCGCTTAGTGCCAGGGCGTTTTTGGTCTGGTGATCTTCCGTTACATTTGGCGAAGGCACCAGGATGGCTGGTATTCCCACGACGCATAATTCCGAAATAGCAATGGCGCCGGCCCTTGAGATCACAATATCAGCTGCAGCATAAGCCAGGTCCATTCTTCCAATGAATGAAGTGGAAATGAGACCATTATTTTCATAGGATTTTACTGCTTCCGAAGCTGTTGCCTCAAATGCGCTTCCAGTCTGCCAGATGAGTTGTATGTGATTATCCGCCAATAAGCGGAGACCGGAATGTATGCTTTGATTGATCGTCCTTGCGCCCAGGCTGCCGCCAATTACAAGTAATGTGGTATTGCCGGGTTTCAGTGAAAAAGCAGCCAGTGATTCTTGTTTGCCTGCTCTAATTGAAGCGATTTCCTGCCTGATGGGGTTGCCGGTGAGCCTGATCTTATCGACCGGGAAAAACTTGTCCATGCCTTCATAAGCAACACAAATAATATTGGCCTTCTTAGCCAGCATCTTATTTGTAATTCCCGGGAATGAGTTCTGCTCCTGGATAAGCGTTGGAATTCCCATTCTTGCTGCCGCTCTCAGTGTAGGTCCTGATGCATATCCCCCGGTTCCTATTACTATATCTGGCCGGAAACGTTTAATGATTCTTCGGGCATTGATAAGACTTGAAATGACTTTAAAAGGGAACGACAGGTTATCAAGGGTTAGTTTTCTCTGCAGACCGCTTATCCATAATCCTTCAATTTCATACCCTGCAGCCGGGACTTTTTGCATTTCCATACGTCCTTTGGCTCCCACGAACAGGAACTCCGCTGCCGGGACCTTTGCCCTGATGGCATTGGCAATGGCAATGGCCGGGAAAATGTGTCCCCCGGTTCCTCCCCCGCTAAGGAGAACGCGTATGTTTTCAGGCTGCGACATGAACAGGCTCAGTTGACGGATCAGTGGATTCAAGTTCCTTGCTTACACTTAAAATAATTCCCAATGCTATGCTGGTAAACCAGATACTGGTGCCACCCATGCTTACCAGTGGTAAAGGCTGACCGGTTACCGGCAGCAGGTTAACTGCCACCGCCATATTGATCATCGCCTGGA
>JANXXZ010000069.1 GCA_025350385.1 Bacteroidales bacterium | reverse complement strand
GTTTATAGAGGTGCCCTTTAGCAAGATGAGTATTTACTTTTTCTTCCAACAAACTTACTTCATCCAAAAGTGTCGGCATGGGTGTTTCGTATCGGTCGGCCAATTCCATAATACGTTGGGTAAGCCGCTGGCTAATACGTTGCATTTCGGTGTGAATAGCATTTTTAATGGTTTGTATCCATTTATGATCAACCACTAAAGTTTGGATTTCATCATCAGTGAGCACCTTGTAATGGTTCCAGACTTTTGTTTCCAAGGCTTTCTGTTGTTTTTTTATTTGCCTGTTCAATTCGCCAAGCGATTCTGCCAGTTTCACATAAGATTCCAGCACAATACATTCTTCTTTATCTTTATTGCTGCCTTTGATTTTTTTCAGCCTGTTTTTTACACTGGCCACAGTAATTTTATCCTTGTCATTCCGGGCTTCAGCCAGCAAGCCTTCATCTCCGCCATGTTCTTCTTCCAGTTCATCCAGTTGCATAGTGATTGAATCCCGCTGGCTTTCGTGGGCTTCAATGGTTGCTTTTTCGGTAGTAAAGTACCGGTTGATGATCAGGGTCGGCTTCAGCAGTTTGCTTTCAATACCTTCCAGGCCTTCAACCTCCTTGTCCTTCAACTTGCCGGTTTTATTCTTAGTGGATTTAATGATGCGGTAAACCTCCCGCCCGGCTTTCCAACCGTCATCCGAAATTACATATACATCGTCCTGCATGGTTTCGTTCCAGTAAGACATCAGGTGCTGGTAAACATCGTACCTGTCGATCAGGTTCAGGTTGGAGAAACTCTGCAATAAGTCTTCTGATATTTCATGAATAAGCATTTTGGGTTTAACTCCCAAATCCATGCTTTTGAGGATAGGAATGGTATTTTGTTTCCAGCTTTCAAATACCTCAAATACCTTCTGGCTGTAACTGGTAAACTCGGGGTGCGCAAAAATGGTGCTTTTAATATCAGCCTTATTTACTTTCAGTTGACTGAAACCCGTCCTTTCATGTGGTTCAAAGAGAACATTCCGAAGGCTGGTATATACCTGCCAGTAATTATTTAGCGCATCCAGGTCGGCATTGGGAATGCCCCCTTTCAAATGCGCTTCAATATTCTGAATATCTTCTTCCTCCTGGCTGTCAATATAGCGGGGAATATTCAGGTTGTATTCTTTCTCTTCAATTTCAGCTATCGGGACAATACGGCTGTACTTAGGTAGTTCAAGCTGCTTGTTGAAAACATCTACTATCTTGTGAATATCCTGGTTACGCAGGCGGTTTTTGGGACCATCCTTCATAAATCCTTTACAGGCATCGATCATGAAGATAGCCTTCCGGTTACCCGCATTCTCCTTATCTATCACAATGAGACAGGCGGGGATACCGGTGCCATAAAACAGGTTAGGTGGCAGGCCGATAATACCCTTGATATATCCCTTACGGATAAGGTTTTTGCGGATTTCGGCTTCAGCATTGCCACGGAACAGCACTCCATGAGGAAGAATAACGGCAGCCTTGCCCCTGCTCTTCAAGGATCGGATCATGTGTAACAGGAAAGCGTAGTCGCCATTTTTATCCGGGGGAACACCAAAACCATCGAAGCGGTTGTATTTATCGGCGGTTTCGGAGGATATATCCAGACCGTTGCTCCAGTTCTTGGAAGAGAACGGGGGATTGGCTACAATGTAATCGAACAACTGCAACCTGTCACCTTCAAGGAATTGAGGGTCAGAAAGAGTACTGTTCCCGGTGCATTTGATTAACGCAGTAGGGCAATTATGCAGCACCACATTCATGCGGGCTAACCCGGCAGTTGCGCTCTCTTTTTCCTGACCGTAAATGGTAATCTTCCTTTCGGCTTCATCAGCAACTTTCAGCAACAGCGATCCGGAACCGCAAGTTGGGTCATAGACGGTTGTATCTGAAGTACTATTCTCATTATTGATTCCAATGATCTTTGCCATGATCCGGCTGACCTCAGCCGGTGTATAGAATTGCCCTTTGCTTTTACCACTTTCGGTAGCAAAGTTTCGCATCAGATATTCATAAGCATCACCCAGGATGTCATCACCTTCGGCTTTGTTGTTGGCGAAATTCAGTTCCGGTTTTTCAAAAATGGCGATCAGGTTTGAAAGGCGTTTTACCTTCTCATCACCGGTCCCCAACTTTGCCGGATTATCAAAATCAACCTTGATGGAACCCAGCGAATTGTTGGCCTGCTCAATGGGACCAATGATCTTCTTATTGATCAGGTCGCCTATGTTAGGATTACCCTTTAAAGCAACCATATCCTTAAAGCTTGCACCTTCCGGAACGGTGATAGGAGCATAAGGCACTCCTGCGTATTTATCGCTGATGTACTTGATAAACAACATCAGCAGTACATAATCTTTGTATTCGCTGGCATCCATGCCACCACGGAGTTCATCGCAGCTTGCCCAAATTGAGGAGTAGAGTTCGGATTTTTTTATGGCCATTAGGTAAAAGTACTTTTAAGTTACAGGATAGTAGAGCAGTTCATCAATAAGGCTATAAGTTGTTTTAATACTTAATAGTTCAACAAGAATGACGGCATTCAAATTTAGGTTTTTTTGGAGTGGGGGTTCTGCTTTCTGATTAAAATTGATGGAAATCTGCGTTTGGTCAATAGCCAAACGTGACAGGATTGAGTTTTAAGTTTGCCGGCAGTCCCAGCGCTATCCCATTGTAATAAAGGGAATCAATGGCTATTGAATCGGACGGATGTTACAGATTAAATGTAATTGCTCTGATTTGCGGGACAATATCCATATAAAGTAGTATTGTTTTATGTATACCAATAAAAAAGCAGTTATGAAACAAATCATAACTGCTTGATTTTCAACCGTGGAGCGTATGGGAGTCGAACCCATGACCTTCAGACTGCCAGTCTGACACTCTAGCCAACTGAGCTAACGCCCCGGTTAGGAGCTGGCAAATTTAAAACTTTTATCATATAAATGATTCATCCTGTTCATTTTTCTCAAATTATGGATTGGAATGTGTTTCAAGGGCTTCCTGTTGTAAATTTGTGCATTACTTCCAAAGCAGTTTACTATTATGAAGCGCCTGTTTGCAGCTATTAAAATTCATCCTTCGCAGGAATTTACCAGGGTTTTGACCCAATTAACCAAAGAACTGCACCATGAACGCATTAAATGGGTGGAACCCAAAAATATTCATTTAACCCTCAAATTCTTCGGCGAAACGGATGAGAAACAAATTCCCGCTATCCGGAATGCTTTGCAGGCCGCGGTCGCCGGTTCCCCTGAATTTACAATGAAAATAAACCGTACCGGGATTTTCGGCAGCAGGTACGATCCGAGGGTTGTATGGTTTGGCATTGACCCGGAACCAAAAATGGAACTACTAGCTGCGAATACAATCGCTGAACTTCAACATGCCGGATGGGAACCCGACAGGCAGAACTTTGTACCCCACCTGACTATTGGCAGGATAAAGGAACTGCGCGACAAAACATTGTTCCAGCAAATAATTGAGAAGTACCATGAGGTTAAAATACAGGAAGAAACCGTAAAAGAGATTATTCTTTATGAAAGCATACTTCAGCGGGAAGGACCGATGTATGTGAAACTGGCAGTTTTTCAGCTCGCAGTCTGAATTTAAGAACAAAAAAGCCCGACAACTGAATTGAGGGGCTTCTAACTATCCAAACCTCCGTTATTTGTAAGGAAGAATGTCGGGTATCCCATTCGGTGTAATTTCAGGTGTAACAGGTTGTTCAACGTTAGGTAAAGCCGGATCTACTACCTTAGGGATAATTGTTTCTTCAATTTCCCGCATAAAAGGCAATTCTGCTTTTTCTTTTCTCTTTGAATATTTAATCAAGGGTGCCTTCTTAACAATGCCTCCTGGTATCCGGACTTATTTTTCATTCTTAACCACTTCGTTAGCTACAGGTTTTTTCTCCGCGACAAGCTTTGCACTTGTTTCCCGCTTTACTTTAGTCGTCACCCGTTTCCTGAGGCTAGGTTCAGTTGCATTCTTTACTTTTTTCCCATCGGGTTTGGCAACTGGTACTGAAGTGGATTGAACTACGGGAAAAACCTCCGGTTTTGAAGAAGATTTGGGTCCTGGAGTTGTTTTGACAACTGCCTTTTTTCGGTTTTCAGAGTTTCACAGGCTGTATGCTTAATTTATGGTTTAGGTTCCTCCTTATTCCAGTCATCTAAAACAACCGGATTACCGGCTGTCAGAAAAGGAGTGGTCAGAAGTGTGGGAATAACCTCTTTAGGTTTTCTCGCTTTTTTCTTACGTTCTTTAAGCTCTGTTTTTTTCTTATCTTTTATCTTGATAGTCTCAGCGTGAAGTAAAGCCTCAAGTATTGATAAATCAATTTTGTGTTTTCCGTTCCACTTTTTAGGGCCCTTTTCTTTACTCTTAACAGTATGTCCTTTCTTTTTTGTCCTTTCATGATTTTGGTTGACAGAAAAGACCAAACTTCTACTTTAATTGTTTGTAATTCAATTTCATCTTTTGGTTATGTTCACTTAACTTAGTCTGGTCAGATGAAGCGGAGGCGAGCTCTGCCGGGGGGCAACT
>JANXXZ010000068.1 GCA_025350385.1 Bacteroidales bacterium | reverse complement strand
GAAATCCGAAATCAATAATCCGAAATGCTAACCAACCACCACACCCACTCTTATTACTCCGACGGGAACTCCCATCCGGAAGAATACATCCGGCAGGCTATCAGCCTGGGTTTTGACCTGCTTGGATTTACGGAACATTCACCATTGCCTTTCGATAACAATTTTTCGTTTAAAGAAGAAAAGAAGGAAGAATACCTATCCTTGTTCGCTGCACTCAAAGCCCGGTACAAGGGACAAATTGAACTAGTTTTGGGTATGGAGATGGATTATATCCCTGGAATCATGGAGGATTTTGAATCTCTTACTACCGGGTTCGGACTCGACTATTCCATTGGCTCGGTTCACCTGGTGAGGAATAGTGGAAAAGAAGATCTCTGGTTTATTGACGGACCCCTTGCTCTTACCTACGACAGCGGCCTGAAAGAAATATTCGGTGGCGATATACGTAAAGCGGTTGCCGCCTATTACAGGCAGGTCAACGATATGCTTGAAACACAGCGGTTCGATATCATCGGACATATAGATAAAATCAAGATGCATAACCGTAGACGGTATTTTACCGGGGATGAAGCATGGTACCGTGATTTGGTTTCAGGAACGCTACAACTAATTAAAGAAAAAGGAGTAATTGTAGAAGTAAATACAAGGGGTATTTATAAAAAGCGCTCGGACACCACATACCCGGGGCCTGGTATCCTGAAACAAATTATGCTGTTGAATATCCCTGTTATGATTAATTCCGATGCCCATCACCCGCCGGAAGTTGACGGAGCCTTCGACCAAGCCCTTTCATTAGTTAAGGAAGCCGGAATAAGGGAATTGGTAAGATTTTCCAATCATCAATGGGAAAGCTATCCCTGTTGATGGAATGAGGACATATTAAAGAATTTACCGGTAGGTATCTCCGGAATTATTCAAACGAAGTGAAAAGCCTTGCGGTTTCGTTTAGCGGATCCACCGAAAGGTCAATATCTGTCAGATTAAATTTCTGGATCGCAAATTCCACCCTTCTGCTCCAGGTTTTGGCAGCTGTTGCATACCCCGATTTCCTGATAGCTGTAACCCACGATCGTTGATCAGGATTGTTGCGCAATTTCCTGTAAAAAGGTTTTCGGGCTATTACTTCACAAAAATGCCTGAAAGACTCAGTATCACTGGTGTATTCTTTATAATTCGTATGACGGCCAAGTTTTTTGACCGCGTTGTAATTTTTACCAACAATACCAAAATGATTGTTAAACTGGCGGCATAAAGCAGAAGTTCCTGCACCGCTTTCAATCACTGCAATTCCCAGGATTACACTGGCAGGAATTGAGTACTCACGCATCAAATTAATGGCTAAAAGCTTGTGTTTTTCAATATAGCTGGCCGTATTATCCTGACTATGCGCTAAAATCCTGAAAACCAGGACAAAGGCGCTAATTAGGCTTATTCGGTTTATTGTCATGTATATGGGTTTAATTATCAAAGATACAATAAATCTATGTGCTTATGAACATTAGATTTTGCAAATGGTTCATTCTGTTGCTATTTGATCTTAAATTATAAATTATGTTATTAAGGGTTCACTAGAGCAATAAAGGATACAAGCAGCATAAAAATGGGTTGAAAAAAGTATTAAAAAATGTTAATTTCAATTTGGAGAGAAATGAAGCTACCCGCAAATTTGAATTGATTTAAGTATTCCATTGCATGCAAGTTATAAAAATAGTTACCTTCTTACCGGTAAAGTATATGCGTGAAACAAGTAAAATTTCAGACTGGAAATTCCCTGAATTTGCCCCTATATTTTCGGGTGTGGAAGGGAAACAAAATAATGCTATTTAGGATCGTAAGCCCACTTGAGGTAAACTGATCCCCAGGTAAAGCCTCCTCCGAAAGCGGAAAGAATGATATTATCGCCTTTATGTAACTGGTTTTCCCACTCCCAAAGGCATAAGGGAATTGTTGCGGAGGTAGTGTTGCCGTATTTATGAATGTTAATCATTACTTTTTCTTTCGAAAGGCCCATTCGGTTGGCAACAGCGTCGATAATACGAAGATTAGCCTGGTGAGGAACCAGCCAGGCAAGATCCACAGCACTCAGATTATGTTTTTCCATCATCTCTACGGAAACATCGGCCATTTTTGAAACAGCCCATTTAAAAACGGCTTGTCCTTCCTGGTAAATATAATGTTCTCGGGCATCCACCGTAGCATGCGTAGAAGGTTTGGCGCTGCCGCCGGCTTTCATATGTAAATGGTTAAAACCTACTCCGTCGGTATACAGTATTGAGTCAAGGATTCCTAAATTTTCGGTTGTAGGTTCCAGTAAAACTGCTGAGGCAGCGTCGCCAAAAAGAGGACAGGTTGCACGATCCGTATAATCAGTTATTGAAGACATCTTATCAGCGCCCACAACAATTACTTTTTTGAATTTTCCGTTTTCAACAAATTGCATTGCAACGGTGAGGGCAAAAATGAAACCGGAACAGGCTGCGTTGATGTCAAAACTAAAGGCATTTTTAATCCCGGTTTTTTCGCTGATAATGTTTGCCGTAGCCGGGAAAGCATGATCGGGAGTTACCGTGGCACAAATCAACAAATCAATCTCTTCAGGCCGGGTATTGGTTTTGGCAAGTAATGCAGCTACGGCTTCAGCACCCATAAAAGAAGAACCCAGTCCTTCTCCTTTCAAAATTCGTCTTTCTTTAATCCCGATCCTGGTCATGATCCATTCATCGTTGGTATCGACCATCAGGCTGAGTTCGTCATTCGTAAGAATATATTCGGGGAGATATGCTGCTATTCCTGTAATTGCTGCGTTAAATTTTGTCATTAATTGTAGGGGATGGAATAGTTGTAGTTTCTAAATGGCAGTACATCCGGCTTCAGGATATATTTGCTTTCATTTTTTTTACTTATTAAAGATTCTTTTCACCTGCTATCTGGAGCAGAGCGCTCCTGATTTTGCCTGACAGTCGGGCAATAAAAACTTCGCGCCCAAGTAAAATCATGTTCTTTATAGCAATATCATTCGATATGCCATGACCCATTATCACTGTCCCGTTAATTCCTAAAATAGGTGTGCCGCCATAATTTTCGTAATTGAACCGGCTGAAATAAGCATCCATCAGGTTACGCTTGTCCAGGATATGGTAAACCGATTCAATGGTTTTAAGAACAATATTGCCGGTATAACCATCGCAGACCACCACATCTGCTTTGTTCTTCAATAAATCACGCCCTTCAATATTCCCAATGAAATTAAAATCTTTTGATTCCTTCATGAGGTGAAAGGCGGACTGGCAATTGATATTGCCCTTTTCTTCCTCTTCACCGATATTAAGCAGTCCGACACGGGGTTTGGAAACGTGGTGAACGTACCTGGCATAGATAGAACCAATAACTGCAAATTGGTACATCATATCAGGCTTTGCATCGGGATTAGTACCTATGTCAATCATAAGATTTACCCCGCCATTTTCCTGGGGGAAAACAGCTGATGTGCATGGCCTGATTATTCCCTGTATGGTATTGACGCTGAAAATGGAACCGACTAACATTGCACCGCTATTGCCGGCACTGGCAAATGCATCGATTTTTTTATGCTTAAGCAGGTGAAACCCGATTCCTATGCTTGATTCAGGTTTCTTGATCAGTGCTTTGGTAGGATGTTCGCCCATCCCGATAGTATCGGGAGCATGCACAATATCAAAAACAGCAGGATCAACGCCGCGGTCAAGCAACATCGTCCTGATGAGCGGTTCGGAACCAATAAGCATAATCCGGTCCCCGGGAGATAACTCCTTCTGCGCCAGCATTGCTCCATCAATGGCAGCAATGGGTGCAAAATCACCTCCCATTACATCCAATCCGATTCTCATTTAAGAATCCTTTGGTTTATTTGGCATTTTGAATTAACCGGCTTAATTAAGCTGTGGTATTTTTTTCAATGGCTAAGCGGCCTTTATAAAAGCCACATTCAGGGCATACGCGGTGATAAAGAACCGATGTGCCGCAATTGGAACATGCTACAAAAGTAGGAGCTTCAAGTTTGTAATGCGTCCTGCGTTTTGCCGTTCTGGTTTTTGAAAACCGGTGTTTTGGATTTGGCATTGTAATAAGTATTTATAGGTTATTTTTTCTTTTTAACTGTCTCAGCCGTTCCTGTATCTTTTTTGTTTCGCAGAGGTGCCTTCAGTTTACTAAGGGCTTCCCAGCGCGGGTCAACATCGGCATGTGGTGAAAGTTGGGCTAACCGTTCAAGTATATCAGGGTTGCAGGCAGTGTTACCATCCTTATTATCAGGGTGGATAATGCGCACCGGCAACAACAGGTGAAGGTATTCATAAATGAAAGGTGCAAGGTCAATTTTATATTCTGTGGGCGGGATAATGATCATATCATCACTTTCTTCCTTGTACTCAGGACCATATTTTACAATCAGGTGTTCATCACCTGTCAACGGAAACATGAAATCCTCACCACAACGATCACAGATAACCTCAACAGCTCCTTCAAAATGGAATGAAAAAATCATCATGCGTTCCTGCTTGTCCAGGTGAACCATAGCTTTCACAAGACCATGATGCAATTCTGAATGCTCAAAATATTCAAAGAACCTGTCTTTTACTTCAAGCTCAAATTGGTGTTCACCGAGGTTTAACCCAACAAACGGGATCACAAATTCTTTCCGGTAATCCACAAAATGACTTTTTTAATTAAGGGGCGCAAAATTACAAAATACTCTTATAAATAACAAACAGTTGTTTTGCAGGGTATTAATTGACGGCAGGAAGATCGTCAACAGAAAAAAAAAGCCGTGATCTGAAGCTGAAAGTCGCTGCAATCAGTATAATAGAGAGGAGACTTATCAACCATCGGATGCGTTTATGTATTCAAACAATATCTCTACCTGTTGTTTAGTGGTTGAAATAATTTATTTTCACTTGGTAGATTTTGACTCATGTTGAGCCCAAAAAGAAAGGTTTACTACATTAAATATAAACCGTAATTTTGCCCCCGTTTCATTTAGGTATTAAGTTGTGAACCAATCAGTATTTCCACTGTTCGAGAAGCTGGTGAGCCGCCAGGAGAAAGAACGCACACTAAACCAGCGGGCCAGGGTAATCTGGTTTACCGGACTGCCCTGTTCGGGCAAGACCACTCTCGCCCTGGGAATCGAAAAGGAGTTATTTAACCGTGGATACCTTTGTCAGGTATTGGACGGAGACAATGTCCGTTGCGGGATCAACAGCAACCTGGGTTTTTCCAATGTTGACCGGCTTGAAAATATCCGTCGCATTGCCGAGGTATCAAAACTATTCCTTTCGGCGGGCGTTATTACCATCAATGCCTTTGTAAGCCCTACGCATGAAATCCGCGACCTGGCACGCAGCATTATCGGGAACAATGACTTTATAGAGATATTTCTCAATCCTTCGGTTGAAGTCTGCGAACACCGCGATGTTAAAGGAATGTACAAAAAAGCCAGGGCCGGGCAAATAACTGATTTCACCGGTGTGAATGCCCCTTTCGAAAAACCTTTTCACCCTAACCTGGAGGTTAATACCGATAAGGAAAGCATTGAAGATTCCGTAAATCGGATTCTTGACTATATTATCCCTATGATTGAACACAGAGGAAATTAACTGAAACATAGCCGGAGAATTTGTAACCCTGTTCCGGGTGAAAGGCATGCCAGCATTGATGAAAGGTAAACCGTCGATTAGAAATTTTAAAAAATTAAATCAGTACTCAAGCGAAGCAGAATCAAAAAATGAACAGATATAATCTTACCCATCTCGACGAACTTGAAAGCGAATCCATCTTTGTGATCCGTGAAGTAGCTGCCCAGTTCGAGCGGCCTGCCATCCTTTTTTCGGGAGGGAAAGATTCGATAGTGATGACCTGGCTTGCCAAGAAAGCATTCTGGCCTGCCAGAATTCCTTTTCCATTATTGCATGTGGATACCGGTCATAATTTCCAGGAAACGCTTGACTATCGCGACGACCTGGTTAAGAAACTCGGTGTCCGGCTCCTTGTCGGGTCGGTCCAGGAATCCATTGATACCGGGCGTGTTACGGAAGAAAAAGGTTACAATGCCAGCCGTAATCTTTTGCAAACGGTTACCCTACTCGACACCATCGAAAAATACAAATTCGATTGTTGCATGGGTGGCGGCCGGCGCGATGAGGAAAAAGCCCGTGCCAAGGAACGCTTCTTTTCGCATAGGGACGAATTCGGGCAATGGGACCCCAAGAATCAACGACCCGAACTCTGGAACATCTTTAACGGGAAAAAGCATATGGGTGAACATTTCCGGGTATTCCCCATAAGCAACTGGACTGAAATGGATGTATGGCAATACATCCTGAAGGAAAATATACCCATGCCCAGTATTTATTACACCCACCAGCGGGAAGTGTTCAACCGCGACGGGGCATGGCTGGCCGCGGCTCCCTTCATGAAACTGAAACCCAATGAACATGCTGAGATCAGGACGGTGCGATGCCGGACCATCGGCGATGTTTCCTGCACCGGGCTTACCCTTTCAACGGCTAATTCGCTGGAAGAGATCATTTCCGAAATTGCCGCAACCCGGGTAACCGAGCGTGGCAGCCGGGCTGACGATCTCCGCAGCGAAGCCGCCATGGAAGACCGCAAGAAAGAAGGCTATTTCTAGAGTTAAGGCAAAAGTAAAAATGCAAATGGCAAAATTGTTGTAAATCAGGTTATTTACCAAGAAGTTTGAAACAGTTTTGTCCTGATATAACTCTAGCTTTGACCATTAAGTGTGAAAATAAGAAGAGACGATTAATCACAACTTTTAACTACAACGCATTACGTGACTGAATTTTCATCGAAAGGATATCTTGATATGGAACTGCTGCGCTTTACCACGGCCGGCAGTGTTGATGATGGCAAAAGCACCCTCATCGGGAGGCTTTTATACGACAGTAAATCCATTTTTGAAGACCAGCTTGAAGCCGTGAAACGCGCCAGCATACAGCGGGGAAACGAATATATCAACCTGGCACTGCTTACTGACGGACTTCGTGCTGAACGGGAGCAGGGTATTACAATTGATGTTGCCTACCGTTATTTTGCTACTCCGAAACGCAAGTTTATTATTGCCGATACCCCTGGTCATGTGCAATATACCCGTAACATGGTTACCGGCGCTTCCACAGCCAATGCCGCCCTTATCCTCATAGATGCCCGAAATGGTGTTACTGAGCAAACCTGCCGTCATTCCTATATTTCCACATTACTGCAGATCCCCCATATTGTGATCTGCATCAATAAGATGGACCTGGTGAATTACAGCCAGGAACGATACGAGGAAATAAAAGCCCAGTTCAACGAATTTTCACAGAAGATATCCGTCCACGATTACCGTTTTGTACCGATAAGCGCCCTGCATGGCGACAATGTAGTGGATGAATCGAATAATATGCCCTGGTACAACGAAGGAACTTTGCTCCAGGTACTTGAAACCCTCCCGATCAATCATGACTATAACCTGGATGATGCCCGTTTCCCAGTGCAATATGTCATTCGCCCGATATCAGAAGAGTTTCATGATTACCGCGGGTATGCCGGCAGGGTCGATGGGGGTGTTTTCGCCAAAGGCGATAAAATAATAGTATTACCCGAAGGGTACAGGTCTGTCATTAAATCAGTTGATGCCCATGAAGGTTCAGTTACTGAAGCTTTCCCGCCCATGTCGGTAACATTGCAACTGGAGGATGATGTGGATGTGAGCCGGGGCGATATGATCGTGAAGGAAGACAACCTACCCCAGGTGAGCCAGGATATTACCATGATGATTTGCTGGATGAATCCACGTCCCATGCAGATCAACGGGAAATACGCCCTGAAGCATACCACCAGGGATGTGCGTTGCCTCATTAAGGAGGTCCATTATAAGGTAAATGTAAACAACCTTGAAAAGATGGAAGAAGATAAGGAGGTGCACATGAACGAAATAGCCAGCGTAAGTATCCGTACCACGAAGCCTTTGTTTTTTGATTCATACAGCCGCAACCGCCGTACCGGAGCACTGGTGCTGATTGATGAAGGAACTAATGAAACGGTCGGGGTGGGGATGATAGAGTAGTGGTCGCATTAATTTAAGGTTTTACGCTATTTTGAAGAAATCGTTAAAAAGAGGGGCGAGGAGCGAGGGGCGAAGCGTGAGGGGCGATCGGACGAATGACTGCAGGATAACGGAATACGAGATTCCGGATTTAAAACGTAAGAATATTCACTACCAGTAACCAATAACCAATAACTCCCACACATGAAAAAAACCCTTTTCCTGGTACTCAGCCTCACTCTTGTAGTCCTGGCATTACCTTCAAAAGCCTGCACCAATTTTCTGGTCACCAAAGGAGCTTCTGCTGATGGATCCTGTATGATCAGCTATACGGCTGACTCGCATACTTTGTTTGGCGAACTCTACCACTACCCGGCTGCTGTGTATCCCGAAGGAGCACTGCTGGATGTGTACGAATGGGATACCGGCAAATATCTTGGAAAGATAAAACAGGCACGGCAGACATACAACGTTGTCGGCAACATGAACGAAAACCAGGTTGCCATTGGCGAAACAACGTTCGGCGGACGTGAAGAATTAGTAGATACGGCAGCAACGGTTGATTATGGTAGCCTTATTTATATCGCCCTTCAGCGTTCGCGAACGGCCCGCGAAGCCATCAAAATTATGACAGACCTGGTTGCCGAATATGGCTATGCCAGCGAAGGGGAATCATTTAGCATCAGCGATGCCAATGAAGTATGGATATTGGAAATGGTAGGTAAGGGCAAACCGGAACCTGTTAAGGATAAAAAAGGAAGAATCACTTATAAATACAACAAAGGAGCTGTATGGGTAGCCATTCGTATTCCCGATGGTTATATTTCTGGTCATGCCAACCAGGCTCGTATTACTACTTTTCCGCTCAATGATCCCGAAAACTGTCTTTATGCTGCGGATGTTATTACCGTTGCACGCGAAAAAGGATGGTTCGCCGGCGAGGACAAAAATTTCAGTTTCAGTGATACATACAACCCGGTTAATTTTGAAGGCGCCCGTTTTTGTGAGGCCCGGGTCTGGAGTGCTTTCAATAAGGCCACCAAAGGAATGGACAAATACCTCGATTATATTGAAGGAAAAAACCTTACTAACCGCATGCCTTTGTATATAAAGCCTGATCGTAAAATCACTCTTCAGGATATGTATGGTTTCATGCGCGATTATTACCAGAATACACCGCTTGACATGACAAAGGATGTAGGCGCGGGTTCATACGGCAGCATCGTCCGCTGGCGCCCCTTAACCTGGAAAGTAGACGGAGTGAAATACTGCAACGAACGCGCTGTGTCAACCCAGCAGACGGGTTTTTCATTCATTGCCCAGTCGCGCCCATGGATTGCCAACCCGCTTGGAGGCATCATCTGGTTTGGTGTTGACGATACTTACAGCACTGTGTATACGCCGATGTATACCTGCATGACTAAGGTTCCCGAAACCTTTGCCGTTGGCAATGGAAATATGATGACTTTCAGCGATAATGCAGCTTTCTGGGTTTTTAACCAGGTATCAAACTTTGCCTATACCCGTTACAAAGACATGATTGTCGATATCCAGAAAAAGCAGTCGGAACTCGAAGGAAATTATTTTGCTTTGGTTCCGGCTATGGATAAACTGGCTGCCGAAATGTACAAACAATCTCCCGCAAAAGCCATCCAGTTTCTGACAGATTTTTCAGTATCACAGGGTAACAATACGGTTCATGAATGGAAAAACCTCTATGCTTTCCTGTTCACGAAGTATATGGATGGCAATATCAAAACTGCTGTGCCGGGCCAGTTGAATCCTATTGTAAAACAACCCGGTTACAGCGAAGAATTTTATCGTAACCTGGTAAAACAAACCGGGGATAAGTTTAAGGTCATTGAGACAGGGAAGCAGTAGTTTGTGCTTGAGTGTTTGTTTTTGGGTATTTGTCCTTTCATGATTTTGGTTGACAGAAAAGACCAAACTTCTACTTTAATTGTTTGTAATTCAATTTCATCTTTTGGTTATGTTCACTTAACTTAGTCTGGTCAGATGAAGCGGAGGCGAGCTCTGCCGGGGGGCAACT
>JANXXZ010000058.1 GCA_025350385.1 Bacteroidales bacterium | reverse complement strand
ATCAACTGAAAAAGAAATAACCATAAAATTTTTGTTTGGCTTCCTTAAATCCAGATTCATATCCTATAACATTACCTTGCATATAAGCAAGTTGATTATTAATTCATGTGCCATCATTTCTGAAAGCATTATGTCTGTTTTTGTCATTTTCCCTCCGAGTGCTTGCACGCGCTAATTTGCCTTGCGCGGTTTAGGATTTTGTACAACGTTTAGCTGTGCGATGTGAAATTACTCTATAATTATTTTATTTCAATTTCATTTTGCACAGCGGTTGTCTGCTGTACCGGCGCTCTTCGGTTCCATTGACATCCACAAAAGGGAGCGACCTCGTTTGATTCTAATCGGCAATCACAATCGGTACACAAAACAACGCAGCTTTGATTGTGGTTTCCGAATCGCTCAAACTCTGCTTCACTTCCACAAAAAGGACACGGGAGTAATTTAGTTAGTTTTATTTTTGACTGTTCCATTGCTTTTCCTTTCTTTGTCTTGCGCCGGTATTGCAGACAACGGTCAGGTTTGCAGAAGTTGCGGATTCCATAATAAATTTATTCTGCAATTTGGGTTGAAGGTTGTGTAACAACCGGAACCTGCAAACCGTTTGTTGTACGAAGTGCCTTTTGGCGCTCTTCTATTATTTGCTTTGCTGATTCAATTGCCATTGCAGTTAGTCTTTTGTAGTGCTTTTTTCGCTCCTCTAAAACAATCAGTGAGCAATCCCAACATCTTTGTTTACGGTGCGCTTTTTCTACGACCAGACCGCAAATATCACAAATAAACGGACGGCCAATATTATTTTTACAATGAGGGCAAGTTTTCACTTGATGCCCCTTGCTCTGCGTTGCGCCCGATTAAGTCCAGACTGATGCCGATTAATAGCAATGGCGACTTTTTTATAGATATCTGGTTGTGTTTTACCATCCCATTGATAACCAGGACAATTCACATTGCAGGTTTCCATTGATACGGTATCTGGTGTTCTGCAAGGTCTTAAACAGCTTCTTTCTCCCCAACTCATGTTTTATCCTTTCTTGTCGAAGCCTTGGCTGCGCTTCTTTGATTTGCGCCAAAAGGCATTTTGTACAACTAGTAATTGTGCGAACTCGTTTTTTCAATCACTTCACACTTCATCCTTACTGGTCTAGTTTTGCGTAATCAGATTTTTCCTGTATTCACAAGCTAAACCCATTGCAATCATGGCATGATCGTATGACATTCCTTGTTCACAGCATTTCTGAACAAATTCTTTCTGCCATGCTCCTCGTTCCAATTACATCTCCTTTTGTATTTCTTCAAGCTTTACTTTTATTTTGTTATAAAATTTACAATATTTGTCTAATCTTTTCATGTCTTTTTCTGTAATGCCTTTAAGTCTACGAATATCTGAATTATGACGTAAATCACAAAGTTTTACTTTCATAGCATCTACTGAACACATAACATGATTTTCATATTCTTCTTGACTTTCACCTTCAACTTTTGTAAGAATCTGTATACCCGTAAGAACTCTTGTATTTGTTACACGCTTAATCTGTTCAGCTGTCACTTTCGTATCTTCTAAAAGATCGTGACCAATTGCAATACACTGAAGTTCTTCATCTTCTGTCTTAAGGTAATGCATTACTTTAAGAGGATGAAGAATATAAGGGAGACCTGCTTTATCAAATTGTCCAAAATGTGCTTCTGTTGCAAGCATTAACATTTGAGACAACATCTTACCTTTGTTAGACATGATGTTCTTCCTTATGTGGAATATATTTATTACAACAAGGACAAGAAGGCTTAAAAAACCATGTTTTAAATATCTTCCATAATTTTTTAAACATATATTTACTTCCTATCTCTGTATATGACAAGGTAGATAGTGTCTACAACTCGTCCATGTTCAGAGGCTGTTATATTTATCGTCCCATCATTTTCTACTGGTTTAGGAGGCTCTACTTTGTTTTTCTCGCCAAATACAGAAGCTATTGGTGTTCTATCAAGAACTTCGCATTCGTTAATAAAGTGATTTGTTTCACCTCTATTCGAAAAAACATTCTTCATGCCCCAAACTTCATGATAATTCAATTTTACTTTCCATCCAAACCTTGCAGCACTATCTATAATTGAAACCAAGTCGGCTGGTTCTTTATCATTATCAATTGAAAAATTAAAAGGTGTGGAACTATTCATACCGGTCTGTGTCATATTCAAATGACCTTCCCATGATTTCCAAACAATGCCAGTATTCGAAAACTGAGTAATAAGTCCAATTCTTTCACCATTTGAATAATTTTCTGAACATCCTACAAAAAACAAGATGGCCATTGAAAGAAACAGAAGAATAAGAAAGCGTGAAAACATTGAAAAACTCCTTTTAAAAATTTTTGTTATTTCTTTTAGAAGAGATAAAAAAGAACCATATTACAAGAAGCCAGCAGCAAAAGCCAACAATCTGAGCTCCACCAAGGAAATATGCTCCAATACCAAAAAGAAATAAATTCTGCCAAAAACCTTCAGGAGCAATAAAACTATGAATCAAAAAATATAATCCTGTAGGACAGAAGCATAAAAAAGTTATAG
>JANXXZ010000021.1 GCA_025350385.1 Bacteroidales bacterium | reverse complement strand
CAGGCCGTCTGGGCCACTGTGTCGTGGATGCCGTTGAGGATGGTGATATTTATCATTACAGAAGCAGCACACTGTCCTGCACCCGGGGTAAAAGTATAGGTTGTAGTTCCTGGAATAGTCGTATTGATTGTCGCAGGGCTCCATGTACTGGTTATTGGCGGTATGTTGGTGGAACTTGCTGGCAAAGCAGGCGGTACTGAATTCTGGCATAAGGGACCAATCGGTATAAAAGTCGGTGTTATTTGCGAATGTACGTTAACAGTTCCGGTTTGTGCAAGTCCTTGGCACCCTTCGGAAGAAAGTTCCTGTACAGAAAGTGTATAAGAGCCTGTAGTATTCCAGGTATACTTGAATAAGTCAACCAACCCGGTTTGTACTAATACTCCATCAATCTTCCATTTAAAGGTTGAACCTGAACTGGCAGTAGAATCAACCCAATAATGCTTCTCATCCCCGATACATACATGATCAGGCATAGGCAGCTGAGCAACCGCCTTTCCGGCGCTGAACAGCACTATAGCCAACAGGAGTATATATCGTATCCGTCTTTGCATTATTCTGTTATCGGTTATCTGTTATCGGTTATCTGTTATCGGTTAGTCGTTATTTATGATCGGTTATTAGTTATCGGTTACCAGTTATTTGTTATTGGTCATTCGTTATCCGCTATTCGTTATCCATCATTCTTTTGGTGAAGTTAACTATTATTCACTTCGTTCGTGAGATCGCTTTGCTAAGTTCAGTGTTCACTATTCAACTTTATGTACCCAGTACCCAGTACCCAGTACCATATCCCTCAACCCTCGTCCCTCGTCCCTCGACCCTTTTCACATCCCAAGGTACCAACGCCTCACTTCCGCAAGAAACCCGGTATTGGATTGTTTCTGCTTCCTCACTTTGTTGCAGGCCTGCTTTATGCTTTCCGGAGTATCCGGGTTCCAGTATCCTCTGGCCAGAATCCAGTTTATGGTTTCAAGCTGCTGCTTCCGGGTTTCTTCCTTCAGGTTTACAATCTCAAGCTTCGGATTACTATAGTTTGGCAGTGTCGAGCGGTCAGAATATTCCATTCTGTCAGGCCTCATGTGTATGATTTCCATTGTCTCCTCTTTTTTCAGTTATCGAAACAAGTTATCTGTTATTTGCTTCTTACTATTTCAAGTACCAATTACCAGGTGCCGGGTGCCGGGTGCCAGGTACTACTTCACTCTTCACTATTCATCATTATTGGATTCGCTAAGTTCATTTTTTTTTTCCTTTTTCAGTTAGCCGGTATTTCTGATGCTTACTGGTTGGTTTATCAGGTAAGGTCATTTCAATAAGTCCTTGGTTTAATGATGGATTAATGTACATTTTCCGCACATATTCCCTGTCAGATAACCCAAGTAACTCCTGGATTTCCTCCCTGGTATGTGAATTTTGAAGTATCAAAACCATCTTTTGAACTTGCGGCGTATATTGAGATGTGTCTTGCGGGGTGTCTTGCGGGGTAACTTGCGGGACTACATCCAACCCACTTCCAGTAACCCCATTATGTGATTCCAACATCAACCTTAGATCCGGAGAATTTTTTAGTTCCGACTGGATCCGATAAAAACCGGTTCCGAATTTCTCAATGTCACCCCGCAAGTAAAATGCCTCAGCAAGCAACTTGTTCCTGTGCAGTGCAATATAATCTCCTTTTAGCAGGTCTTCCGGCACAAGCCCTCCCATCAGGCTGCCTGGATTGACAAACCGGATATGGTCGTCATAGATTTTAATCATGATATCTGTCGGATTACGGTAGTCTTTATGAATAACGGCGTTCAGCAGTAATTCTCTTATCACGGCCAAGGGGTACTGCCAGGTTTCCTTCCGCCGGAGTTCACCTGTAAAATCGTATCGCAGGGAAATATTCTTTTTGATGAAGGTCATGGCTTCATCAACGGCTAAAACAAGCGGCGACTTGATCAGGATATCGTCAATGATTACATCGGGCGATTTGAAACGACCGATATGAATGCCTGTCTTATGCTCGCCAAAGAGCAGCAACCCAGCGAATGTCAATTGATCTTCCTTCAGTAGCCCAATCTTCTTAAGATTTACAATCGGATCGTCGTGCAGGCTGATCCTGCCTGCATTCCCAATATGACGGAAGAAATTCAAGATCAGGTCCATCCGAAGGTCGGACAACGTGTGTTGAACTACAAATGAATCAAACGAACTATTGATGCTATACAACTGCATTTCAACGATTTCATTTACCGTGATCAGATGATTTGAAGCGCCAATACGCTTAAAATATTTGCCCTTATAACTCACCGGTTTTATAGGGAATTCCTGAACCATAATAGTGACAACTTTTTTTCCATCAACAATAACCGGGCTGATTTCAGGGAAGATTTGCGGCTGTGTAGCCTGTTTAATCGCATTCACCCACTCCTTCAATATCTCTTCAGTCACAGTAACACCTTTTACATTGCCTTTCTTGTCAACCCCGATCAAAATATTTCCTCCAGTCGCATTGCAAAAAGCAGCAACCGTTTCAACCGTATCCTTCCCGAACGACTCTTTGAATTCAAGTCGCTGGGATTCCACTAGCCGATGGATTTCTTCTGATTTCATTTCAGTTCTGTCATTTTTCTGTTTCCTTTACTGGCAATCAATACAATTGCAGCAGTCACTATCCGTTTTCCGTTTTCCGTTATCCGTTATCCGTTATCCGTTATTTGTTATTTGTTATCTGTCATCTGTTATTTGTTATTATTCTGTCACTAATCGCTCCTCGCTCCTCGCCCCCAAATCCCGATACCTACCCTATCCTGACAGGCAAGCTGTGTGTGTCCGTGAGGACGCCAACCAGCTTTCTGCTGAAAAGTAGTAAATATCGGAAATTTTGAAGCATCTTTTTTAATTTAATACGGGTAAAATGAAGAGTATTCCCGGTAGCATCATTCCTGAAGAATGATACACCATAATCAGGCACCCTCTGTTTCCGGGATTCCCAGCAGGCTGCCACCAGCCTGTCACACTGCCGGGTTGGCAGCGGACAGGATAGGGAGCAGTTTTATAGTTGAATCCTTTTGGCATTGGGTTCAGATTATCAATCCAACACTAGTTATGGAAGATTGGAGAAGTTGCTGGTACAGAATTAACATTAAACGTACAAGTAGCTGGAATTAAACCAGGACAGGTGCTAGTATAATTAACACTAACACTTTGTGGACCAGTTCCCGTCCAGGTAATTGTTACTGTGTTACTTCCGTTACCACCGCTAGTTATGGTTCCACCTGCAGAAACTGTCCAAACATAATTAGTCATACCAGCTTCAGTTGTAAATACATCTCCTGATGTGCCTGAACAAATATCAGGATGACAATTAATTGTCGGCACAGGAGCAGGAGTGATTGTTATAACCATGGTAGTTGGCAATCCGCATTGTGAGGCAGTATTCGGAGTAAATGTATACGTGGTTGGGCCTGTCACAGTTGTAGTGATGGTAGCTGGACTCCAGGTACCAGTGATGCCGTTAAGTGATGTTCCCGGCAATGCTGGTGGTGTGGAGTTTTCACAGAATGGACCTAACTGCGTAAAGGTTGGCAACACCTGCGGAGTGATTGTTATAACCATGGTAGTTGGCAATCCGCATTGTGAGGCAGTATTCGGAGTAAATGTATACGTGGTTGGGCCAGTCACAGTTGTAGTGATAGTAGCTGGGCTCCAGGTACCAGTGATGCCGTTGAGTGATGTTCCCGGCAATGCAGGCGGTAAAGAGTTTTCACAGAATGGACCTAACTGTGTAAATGTTGGCGTGACCTGCGGATGCACTGTAACTGTCACACTCACCACAGAATCGCAACCACTCGAGTTGGTTTCAGTGAGTGTTAAAATGTATGGAGTCGGAACAACCGGATTTGGCCAAATAACATTTGTACTGGATGCGGTTGGTGTTGCGATCGACCAGCCACCTGCAGGAGAAATTGTCCAGAGGTAAGTACTCCCTGCATGAGGTGTGACTAAATAGGGTTGAGAGCCAGGACACACGTCCTGTGTCAGTGTCTGGCTTGACTGTGCCCACGCGCCCTCCGCACTTGCGAAAAGCACCAGAAGCATGAGCCACTTTAAGATTCGATGTTTTGTTTTCATGATCTTAGTATTTAATATGCGTTAATTTTTTATTTTTTTTTAGAGCTATATTCAGATTTTTTGAGTACAATTCAAGGCCTTCGGAACCAGGAGAAGTGCGACAACTTGTCGGGCCCTCCTCTGTTGCACTCTGAGAGCTGCAACAAACTTAACCAGTGCATCAACTGTAACTGTGTCTCCATGGTTCGTTTATATATCAGAATGTGCTGTTTAAGATATTTCAGTCTGTTTTTTCTTTTGAAATGATGCTGCAGATAAGATCGTCGGAATCCGGTTTCAGACGATAACTTCCGCAACCAACCAACGAGACCGGCCGGGAGGAGCAGAAAACTTAGCCATCGTACTATCCTTAAGCGTGATTCCATGGTTGAGCTGTTTAATTTCCTGATCCTGTGATTATTCTGTTTTCTTTTAGTATTCAGTTGTCCTGGCAGGCTGTATCCGGGCGGCATTTCACTTCGTCGGAACCATGCATCATGCGCAGCCTTTCGCTTCCAGCCGGCGAAACCCGCCGGAAGAAGCAGCATCCTGAGCCATCGTATTATTTTTCTGCGTGATTCCATTGTTGATATGTTAATTTTTTTTTCTTTTATATTGAGTGTTTCAAAAGTGATAAATTGCAGATGTTGATGGTAAGGGATTCACTGTTACAGTAATACAATTTGAAACTGCTGAACAGGATGACCCGCCCAACGTAGAAGTTACCACTAATTGATAATAGGTTGTTTGCGAAAGCCCAGCAGGAGGGTCATAGGTCGCCCCGTTTCCATTCAGAGCAATGTTTGTAAATACGCCTCCACAGCCGGTAGTATTGCTTCGCCACTGATAAGTTAATGACCCGCTCCCACTGGCTGCCGTTATAGTTGTGAATGCTGCAGGATTTCCACCTGCACAAATAGTTTGATCACTTCCAACAGTACCTGCATTTATGCTGTTTACCCCAACATTCATTGTGCTTGCTGCGCTCGTTCCGCAATTATTAGCTGCAGTAACACTGATAACTCCGGATGTAGCTCCTGTAGTAACTGTTATCGAAATCGTGCCTTGCCCGGCTGTAATTGACCAGCCTGCAGGAACAGTCCAGGTATAGGTAGTTGCATTTGGCACTGCTACAATGCTATAAATTTGTCCGGTTACTCCCGCACATGATGTAACCAATCCGCTGATAGACCCTGGTGCTAAAGGAATCGCAATGACCTCCTGTGCTCCCATGGTGGGCACACATCGAATATTGAGCTGATCAATATC
>JANXXZ010000563.1 GCA_025350385.1 Bacteroidales bacterium | reverse complement strand
AAAATACCTTTTCGAGGAGCATCGGGACCATAACCAGTATTTCCGGTTTCACCTCCTGAAGGTCGTTGAACAAGCCGGGAATCTTTTCATTATAATAAATGGATAACCCGAAGTATTGCTGGCAATAATTGATGGTACGTTCATAACTGTGAGCGAGCGGGAGCACACTCACACAGGCGGTCATTCCTTCCATGTGAGGATTGCTGACATATTGCAGCATGTTCGAAACATGGCTCTGATGGGTAAGCACCACTCCCTTCACCGGGGTTGTTGCTCCGGAAATATAAATAACGGAAGCGGCATCAGAAGGTAATACTGCGTCGCTGGCAGACTGCAACAGCCTGTAATCTGCATTTTCCCCGCCCAGTTTCAGAAGATCAGAGAAAAACGTTGCTTCATGAGCGGGTTCGAAGGATATGATCTGTTCCAGGAATGGCAGCCGATCGCGAAGTGATTGTATTTTAGCTGCAAGTTGCTTGGTGGAAACCACGATAACCCGGGATTCAGTTTCGGTGAGTATACCCAGGAGTTTGACATCGCTCAGGCCTGTATAAAGCGGCACTAGCACTGCCCCGATCTGGAGCGCACCCATATCCGTAAAATTGAACTCAGGTCGGTTGTTGGTTATGGTAACGACGGTGTCGCCCTTGCCAATCCCAAGTTTTATCAAGGCAAAACTAACCTGGTTGGACGATTCAATGTATTCGGTAGTGGAAACACTTTTCCACCTGCCGTTATGCCGGGAAGCAAAAACAATTTCCCTGTTGTATTTTTCGCGGATGTAGGGCAACAGGTCGAAAACGCGGCTGATCGGGCTAGTAGGGTTTTTGTGGTTCATCAGCCATTGGATTGTTTTGCTGCTTCTTGTTACTTTCCTGGATATTGATCAGAATCTGTTTATAGTGATTGGTATTTTCAACATCGCCCTTACCCTTGTAATATTTATAGAGTACAGAAGCTACTCTCCGGTCGCCGGGCACCATTTCATCAATTTTCAGCAGCCATGGAACTGCTCCTGCCGTATCATGGTGTTCCAGGTAGTAGGATACAATATTGAGATAAGGCCGCTTCATCATCGGCTTTAGCCTTAGGATTCTCTCATTCACGATAACAGCCGAATCGAGATGATTTGTTTTGCTGTAGCAGGTGCCAAGATTAGAAAGGGCTTTTACATCGTTGGAATCAATCGCAACGGCACGAAGGTAATCCGGGATGGCTTTATCATACTGTTCCGACTGCTGGTAAGCATAACCCAGGTTGAACCAGGCAGGGGCATATTTCGGGCGGGTTTCGGTCGCTTTTTGAAAATATTCAATTGCTTTCGCATTGTCTTTCAGCATCATAATATTGATCTCACCCAGGCTGTTCCAGGCTTCAAAATAGCCGGGATAAATCTTAACCGTCTCTTCAAGCAAACCGTTTATCTGTTTGATTTCTTCATCATAACCGGTTTTTAACCCGGTATTCTTGATCTGTTCGATCATAGTACTTTTCAATGCGTTGGCATAGATATAATGCGCCTTTGCCGATTTGCCGAGGTATTTGATATCGTGCGAAAAGAGGCTGATTTCCGATTTCCAGTCATTGTTCCGTACGATGGTTCTGACTGTTGCAGGCATCAGGAAGATTGCAGCGACAGCCAGGATAGTAAGCCCGGCTTTCCTCTGGATTGTGCCTTCCAGAGGTTGTTTCAGTATCCTGAAGATCACCCATGCCAGGGTTATACAAAATCCAAGTGAAGCAATATAAAGGAATCGCTCAGCTACGATACCGGTGGGCTGTTTTACAAAGTTGGCGTACATTGAAACGGTTACAAAATAGAACAGGATGGCAAACGATAGAATATGCTTCTCCCGGATTTTCCAGATCGCATAAGCAAATAATGCCAGGTGAATCAATATGGAAAGGATGACCCATAGATTGGCAAAATTAACAACAGGAATCATGTCATATCCGTAATAAAAAGCAAGGGGATGCGGGAAGATCATCATGCGGAGATAAAAGAGCAGCACATAAAACCCGGTGGATATTTTGAGGAAGAAATTCTTTTCGAAAAGGAGCGGGTTTTCAATAAACAGGATGGGCCGGTTTACAAAAGGCATAGAATATTTTACAATCTGCAGCGAGATATAGAACATGAGGAGCAGCGAAACCGTTGTCCATATTAGCGTGCGAGGCTTTGCATCCGTAAAGAAGTAGAGAATGAGGGGAATCACAACTATAAAAGTCAGGGTTCCCGGCTTGGAGATGAGGCTGAACAGGAACGCAAAGGTACCTGCCACAATCCACCAGGCCGATTGCTTCCTGCTATAGCGCAGGAAAAAGGATATGGACAACAGCCCGAACAGGAAACTCAGAATTTCCTCCCGGTTCTTGAGACTGGCAACAACTTCGGTATGCAGCGGGTGTGCCGCCCACACCAGGGTTACCACGAACGGGAACCAGGGGCTGAATTTCGGCATCAGCCGCCGGAGGAGAATGTATAGGAGGAGGAGATTCAACCCGTAAAGGATGATGTTGATCAGGTGGCTGGGCATCGGGTTATCGCCGAAAAATTCATGTTCCACAGCGAACATGGCTTTTGCCACCGGGCGATACCCGAAATTCAGGCTTCCGCCTTCCTCAGCATTTATATTGATGTATAAAGAGGTGAAAATATGAGGGATGGCTTTGATTCCCTTACTGATAACCGGGTTGTTATAGGTTACGTAAAGGTCGTCGAGGGAGTACCCGTTTTTAAGTGTATTGCCATAAAGTAAGAAAGCAAATGAGAATACGATGATCTTGAACCAGAAGTCGATCCCGCGTTTATGCTGAATTTCAGGTTCTTTTTCAGTAACAGATTGCACCTTAGGAGTATTTTTTTTTGCCATATTTAGTAAACGCTATAGTTCTATAAAACAGTGATCAGGTGTTTGTGATGCTCCATGCTGTGATTCAAAATCTGATGTATGCCAGCATTCAACGTTTTATTATTCCTGCTCATGACTCCCTACTCTTTACTCCTTACTCCTTACCTGTACCTGTTATCCTTAAAATCCCCCTGTAAATACCGCTGTATCAATTTGTATCGCTGAATTTTGCCGCTTGATGTCTTTGGAATCTCATTCGACCGGATGCTGATCATTTCATCCAGCTGGATTCCCAGCGTTTTCCTGAGTAAAGCCCTTAATGTATGCAACGTATTAATTGCTTTGGTTTCAGGAATTCCGGCGACAAAAACCAGTACTTTCTCTTTTCCGGATTTTTGATCGGTTATTCCTCCAAATGCAATTTTGCCATACGTAATCTCTTCCAGGGTGACGGCCACATTTTCCAGATCATGGGCAAAGTAATTCTTGCCATTCATGAAAATGATATCCTTATACCGACCGCTGATGTATAGGTTGTCTTCGAAAAAGAAACCAATATCGCCGGTACGTAACCATTCATTATCAAAGGCTGCAAGGGTTGCAGCCTGATTCTGGTAATAACCACGGGTTACCGATTCTCCTTTTACCTGAACATGACCGACTGAACCGTCAGGCAATTCCAGACCTGTTTCATCTGCAATTCTGATACTGACAAAACTGAGTGGGACACCTACGCTGATAATCGGCCGGCTCCTTCTGCCAGCTGCACCGCTGCTTACTTTAACAGCTTTAAGTTCATTGTCCAGTTTATCGCTGTCAAAGTAAGTAACAATTGTTGGTTTCATTAATGGCGTAAATGAAATTGCAAGGGTTGCTTCTGCCATGCCATACACAGGCATCATAGCTTCCTCCCCGAAATTGAATTTCTTCAGGGCCCGTGTAAATTCATCAACTATACGTAATGATATAGGTTCCGCCCCATTTAACATTGCTTTGACAGGTGAAAAATCCCAGTCCTGGTCTCCCGATTTCCGTTTTAAATATCTCAGCACCAGTGCTTGCCCGAAATTCGGGCAACCGGTTACATTTATCTTATATTGGCTCATCATATCGAGCCATAATCGCGGGTTTTTTATAAAATCGACAGTGTCAATATGGTATTGCTGACAGGGTGCATAAATTGGCGTCAAATGATAACCAATCAATCCCATATCATGGTACAAAGGCATCCAGTTTCCACCATGGTCAGTTGTCAGAAGATCAATCCCGGCAATAATTGCATGAATGTTCTTCGCAATATTGTTATGTGTAAGTGTAATTCCCTTTGGTTCGCCGGTACTGCCCGACGAGAACTGAATAAAGGCTATGTCATCAGGTTTTACAGGTGCATTTATGGTCCCTTTTAGTTTTGGTACATCAATATATTGAACTATTTTACCTGTTAAGAAAGGATCAGAATCTTTTATAGCATCATTTGTAAATATATATGGACAGCCTAATAGCCGGAAAACGTTTAATAATTTGGTGGCAGCAGGATTATAGTCCGAAAAGGTTACAGGAGGCTGAAGAATGGATGGGACAATTCCGGCTAGGAAGCAGCCCCAGAGTAAAGTTATGGTTTTTCTGTTTTCACTCGTGGCAATTATTGCAGTATCGCCTTGTTTCATGCCTATAGATAGAAGTCCACAGGCAAGTGCTGTTGATTCCCTGAGTAACTGTACGTATGTTTGATTATCAACAGAACCATCATCCTGAACATAGCTGATTCCCAGGGATGGAAATAATCGGGCAGATCTGTGTAATGCTTCCGGAAGTGTTAATTCAGGCATGAAGTAGTCAGTATGAAAGCAAAGTTACAATTTCTGACGGTTTTGGGAATACCGTTTATCCGATTTGGGCAGATTCGCGTTAAAATCACTCCTGGATTATGCCGGCTGACTGACGGGCTGATGCAATTTCATTAGTCAGCGCAATAAACTGGGCAACACTAAGCTGTTCTGCCCTTTTTCCTGCATGTTCGCCGCTGTATTCGGTAATAGGTTTCAGCGCATTATGAAGGGTTTTGCGGCGTTGGTTGAAGGCTGTTTTTACCACGGTGTGAAACAGGGCCGGGTCACAGCCGAGATCGGTAACTGCATTGCGTGTGAGTTTTACTACTGCTGAAGTAACTTTTGGAGGAGGAACAAAAACGGTCGGAGGTACTGTAAAGAGGTATTCGACTGTATACCATGCCTGGAAAAGCACGCTTAGAATCCCATAGGTTTTATTCCCGGGGCCTGCTGCCATCCGCAGGGCGACTTCCTGTTGGATCATTCCGACAACCTCGCCAACAATATCGCGGTTTTCGATGACCTTGAAAAAGATCTGGCTTGAAATATTATAAGGGAAATTACCTATAATGGCAAAACGTGAAGGGAAGAGGGAACGGATGTCATATTTAAGAAAATTACCCGCAATCAGGCCATCACCCAGTTGGGGATAATTAATTTTTAAGAATTCAACCGACTCCCGGTCCAGTTCAATCACCTTGAAGTTTTCATATCCGTTTTCGAGAAGGAATTTTGTAAGAACCCCGGTTCCAGGCCCGATTTCCAGCACATTTTTGGGTTCACCGGAAAGACTGTTGGCGATTTTATACGCAATATTTTCATCCTTCAGAAAATGCTGGCCGAGATGCTTTTTAGCTCTTACTGATTGCATGGAGTTGGGTTAGTGGGGCGTTGATTATCGGGGATGAGGGAGCTGGAGATAGAAGTAGTGAGGGAGCGAAAGGGTGAGGGCGAGAGGGCGGGATGATATATTATAAATCAGAAATCCGACATCCGCAATCCGACATCCGCAATCCGAATTCAGCAATCCGAATTCCCTCAATTTACAGGATCATTTCTCAAAGCCCTGAACCGTTTCCTTGCTTCAATAACATAAAGACTGCCGGGAAAAGTAGTCATCAGATCCTGGTAGAACTGCATGGCTTTTGATTTGTCATTCAGCTGGTTTTCATACAGCCCGGCAAGGTTGAACATGGCATCGTCGC
>JANXXZ010000560.1 GCA_025350385.1 Bacteroidales bacterium | reverse complement strand
CCTGATTTTTCTATTTCCCAATACAGAACTTCCCGAAAATATTTGCAAGCAGCTCATCATTAGTCACTTCACCCGTAATGAGTCCGAGATTGTACAGGGCAAGGCGGATATCGACAGCTATGAGGTCAGTAGGGGTTGAATCGGAAAATCCCTGCACGGCAGTCCGGAGCGCTTCAATGGCATTAGTAATTGCTTCATAATGGCGGGCATTGCTGACAATAGCGCTGTCGGTAATGTTCTCCAGTTTAACGGTACGAACCAGACATTCCACGATCAGGTTGATGTTTTCCTTGCGCTTGGCTGATATAAAAATGGTTTCCAGGTCAAACAGATCACTGATATGATGCGGGTTTTCAAGCATCAGGTCAGTTTTATTCCCAATCAATATAAACTGCTTTTCGGGGTCAATAATGTGTTCGCTGAAGGTTTCTTTCAGTTCATCAATTTCTTCGGAAGTAATAGTGCTGATATCAAATACATAAAGAATTACAGAAGCTTCCCTGATTTTTTCATGCGTCCTCCCGATCCCGATATTTTCAATAGTGTCGTTGCTGTGGGAGCGAAGGCCGGCGGTGTCGATGAAACGGAATTTAATCCCCTGGATCGTGAGGGCATCCTCAATAGTATCGCGGGTAGTACCGGGAATATCACTTACAATAGCCCTTTCTTCGTTGAGCAGGGCATTTAGCAGGGTCGATTTCCCGACATTTGGTTTACCAATAATTGCTACAGGGATACCTTCCTTAATCACATTCCCGAACGAAAAAGAACCGGCAAGGGATGACAATTCTTCAATGAGACTGGCTATCAATGATGTAAATTTTTTACGATCGGCAAATTCGACATCTTCTTCGCTAAAATCCAGTTCAAGTTCCAGTAAAGAGGCGAAATCGATAAGTTGCTTGCGCATTTCCCTTATTTTTGATGAAAAACCGCCGCGCATCTGTGTCAAGGCCAGGTCATGGGCAACTTTTGAGTTGGAACTGATGAGGTCGGCAACCGCTTCAGCTTCTGAGAGGGCGAACTTGCCATTCATGAAAGCTCTCAGGGTGAATTCACCCGGTTTTGCCATCCGGGCGCCGGTATTCAGCAATGATTCCAATATGCGTTGCTGGATGAACAGAGATCCGTGACATGAAATTTCAACCACATCCTGGCCTGTATAGGAATGAGGATTCCGAAAAATAGTGATCAGTACCTCGTCAATAAGATCGTTCTTTTCACTTATCATTCCTAAATGAACAGTATGCGAACCAGCTTTGGTAAGATCGTGTATTTTGCCTGAAGGAATAAAGAGCCGGTTGCATATCTCAATCGCCTGACTGCCTGACAGGCGAATAACGGCAATAGCCCCGGTACCGGGAGGAGTGGACAGGGCACAGATAGTATCGTCGCCTGAAGCAAAAACACTGAATGAATTCATGGATGTATAGTGTTTATGTTTTACGAAGATACGAAAATTTTTGATTTTTTTACCAAAATAAGTAATAAAACCAGCTTGCTAATGAGATGAATAATTTACAATAGCATTGATATTAATGTAGTTACAATGAATCTGTCGCATCTTCACCGGCTTCTTCATCAGCCTTGCCTTTCTCTTCGAGAATCTCAATGATCGGCTTGATTTCATATACGGCCATGCTTTTTTTATTGCCCAGAATAATGATTACATATTCGTAGGAAGGGCTTGACCAGAGCATGGTTGAGTAACCGGCCCACCAACCCCCATGATAAATATATTCAACTTTTTTCATATTGGTGGATTGAGTCATTAACCTGAACCCAAGTCCATAATTATGTCTTCCTTTTTTCTCAAAGCTCCTAGGAGTGAAAGCCTGGTTTAGCCAGTAATGGTTCAGGAGGCACTCATTCTGCAGGGCATAATACCACTTGGCAATGTCCTCAACCGTTGAATAAACCCCTTTGTCGCCATAAACCCCGTCGTAAAAGTCACGTTCACGGGTATGGTTACCATCATGCCCTGATGTTCGAAGATGAAGCAACGAGTCGGGAGCAATGGTATCGATATAGGAATGAAGCATCTCAAGAGGTAAGAGTATCCTGCTTCGAATGAAATCAGCATATTTCATCCTGCTCACTTTTTGGAGGATGCAGGCGAGTATGACATAATTAGAATTATTATAACTGAAATGAACGCCTGGTTTTCCATAAGCCGGTGGGATTGGGTCAGCCTGGATGAACCAATTTAAGATAGAATCATTGGTAGGAGGCGAAGCAGCCGATCTGTGCTTATCTTCAAATGTATAGAGATAATTTGGTAAACCACTTCGATGGCTGAGCAGATTTTCGATGCTGATTCCATGATAAGGAAAGTCGGGAAAGAACTTTTGAATTGAATCGGTTATCTTTAGTTTTCCTTCCTGCACCATCATTAATATCGCTACGCCTGTAAAGGTTTTACTAATGGATGCCAGTTGAAATGCAGAGTTCAGGTAAAGAGGGGTTTTTGCTGTAAAATCCTGGTAACCAAATACATTTTCATAAAGAACCACTCCTTTTTGGGCAATCAGCACAGTGCCATTAAAACCCTGCCTGAGATGTTTTTTTTGAAATAAGGAATCGATTCGTCCGGTTTTCTCAGTAGCGTGAATTTCTTTACGAATAGCGCGCTCCTGCGCTGTTGTCAACTTTAGCTTTTCGAAGCACTGCTTTGTAACAGGAACCAAATGCTGCTTACTTTTGCAAGAAGAAAACAGCATTACAAGGATAAGCGGAATATAAAGGATTGGCGACAGCCATTTTATTTTCATCTATTTTGAATAATTCAATGTGCAAAAAAAACAAATAGTTATGCAATCTGACGAAATTTGCCTGAATAGTTTTAAACATAATGATGTTGGAAATAATTGATGACGTTATTTCGGATTTTTAATTTCAGATTTTTGACCTTTATTCCCGTAAACCTGCAACTCTCCCTGAACCTTCAAACCTTCATACACTCCAATCTTAAAATACACAACACCTTTTGCACAATAAAAAAAGTCCTACCTTTGACCAAAATCTCCATTTACTGATCTATGAGTATACTTGTCAATAAGGATTCCCGTATTCTTGTCCAGGGATTCACGGGAAGCGAAGGAACTTTTCATGCTTCGCAAATGATTGAATACGGAACGAATGTCGTGGGTGGTATTACACCGGGTAAAGGTGGTCAGACTCACCTTGAACGCCCTGTTTTTAATACGGTTAAAGAAGGAGTGCAGAAAACCGGTGCTGATGTTTCCGTTATATTCGTACCCCCTGCATACGCTGCCGATGCCATTATGGAAGCTGCCGAAGCAGGTATAAAAGTGATCGTTTGTATTACCGAAGGAATTCCTGTGAAGGATATGATGATGGCCAAAGAGTATATTGATGGTCTTGATTGCCGCCTGGTAGGTCCCAATTGCCCTGGTGTAATTACCCCGGGGGAAGCGAAAGTCGGTATCATGCCTGGCTTTATTCATAAGAAGGGTATTGTTGGGATTGTTTCCCGTTCAGGTACCCTGACTTATGAAGCAGTTGACCAGCTTACCAAGGTTGGGTTAGGACAAACCACTGCCCTTGGAATTGGTGGCGATCCGATTATTGGTACAACCACCAGAGATGCTATGGAACTCTTTATGTCAGATCCAGAAACCAAGGGTATTGTGATGATCGGTGAAATTGGCGGCACGATGGAAGCTGAAGCAGCATACTATGTAAGGGATCATGGTTCAAAGCCGGTTGTTGGTTTTATTGCCGGTGCAACAGCTCCCAAAGGACGTACCATGGGGCACGCAGGTGCCATTGTTGGCGGGAAAGCTGATACTGCAGAAGCTAAAAAAGCCATCATGCGCGAATGCGGAATTACCGTGGTTGACTCACCGGCTGATATCGGAACAGCCATGATGAAACTGATAAAAGGATAGAATTTTCCTCAGTACGATTCCTGAAGAAAGAGGTTGTCTCAAAAGAGGATATTTTTTACTTTTCATCTTTGTGATCCTTTGGGTATACTTCGTGATCTTTTGTGGTTCAATAAATTAACTTAGCCACTAATGGGAACCAAGGATTGCACAATGGAGCACAACGGACTTCAGAAAAGGTTTCTTGTTTTTTTATTCCCGCAAATGAGTAATTTGATAATTACTTACTTTCTACTCTCTCGTAAACTCCAAGGTCAGGGAGCGGAATGCGCGAAATGCCTTTCATGTCAAGAGTAATTGGCAAGGGAGAGGTGGTGATTACGGTCAGCGATCCTATGTCTTTGGCTGCTGATAAGGTATCCAGTTGAAAATCACCCTTCCAGGGATCAATAAATTTGGCATCCTGGTTTATTATGCATTCAATAAAAGAAGATTGATGTGATGCCTGGAGGGTAGTTTGAACAAGGCAATGATCAAAAGTGTAATGAAATCCTTCCGCTGCTAAACTGTCGGGCTCAAATTCTTCATCGCCGCTGCCGTTTATGATGCAATTCCCGAAAAAGGCATTCTCAAGAGGTGTCGTCACTACCTGGCCTCCCTCGTACATCAAATAATTACTCAGAAGAAGTGTTGGAAAATGCCGGGATGAAGTAGTCCAGAAATTGGAAATCGTACATTGCCTGAAATCACATTTACCACCATTTTGAATAGCTACGGTATATCCACCGCAATTGGTAATCTGGCAATTGGCAGCCAGGATATTGGTATGGATGGCCAGTATCCCGTAGTTCACCATATTATGAATGATGCAGTTATACAATGTTACAAGCGGTTGTGAGGTTATCCCTGAACTGTCAACCAATAACCCGATCTGGCCGTTTTGAATATCCGCATAAATAAACTGATTATTATGGCTTCCTCCTTCTATCTCAATTCCCAGCCATTGTCCCGCAACAGTACTATAGTCAGTCCCCAGCCTGTCGCCCCGGAAAGTAACCGGGTTCTCGAGTGTGCCATTTACATTGATTGAAGCACCATTCCTGATCAGTAATCCGCTCTTGTTATGAAAATAAAGTTTCGTGCCTGCTTCAATAGTGATTGTACATAATGAATCGGCAGTAAGAAGACCGAATATTACATGCGGTTTGTCAGGGCCAAGTACTATATTGCCTTTGAGCACACAATTATTGTAAAAAATCGCATTTTGGCCCCAGGCTACGAGTTTTACATTCTGCACGTTCCCATTTGTTTCAAAAAGAATGGAATCGGTTTTGACGAATGGAGCATTTTGTTCGTTAGGATTAATAGTAACCTTTACAAAAATGTAAATACTATCCTTGGCTCCAATCTCAAGGTCGTTCACCTGGAAGGCAGAAACCCCGTCAATATTGATGCGGAAAGGTGAATCATTACCTCCGGCAAGCTTTACCGCCTTGACAATGACTTTTTTATTGCTTGTATTATGAACTAATAATTTTTGAGTCACGGTTCCTATTGAAGTAAAAACCGTATCGAAGAGTACCGTGTCATGGCTGAAGGAAAGCTGAAATGAAGAATCAGTATTCAGTTCGTCCTTTTTACAACCGGAAGCCATGAAAATGAAAAAAACAGCCAGTACTGCTGCTGGCATTAAAAAATGGATAAATCTCTTAGCTGGCATAAGTAGAACTGTGCCTGCAAAAATAGGACATCAGTGTTTAAAATACGTAATTTTCCCTTTTTTATTGTCAGCCCGGATTTCTTTAGATTATTATCACTATTTTTAATGTTGCAATACAACTTAGCCTGATGAGGTGATCGGGTTGAAAAAAACGCTATTCTTTTGTTACCTTTGCAAACTAATTGTGCTTAATTAAGTTTATTGATTAAAATATTGAATTATTATGAGTTACATTGAATTTGACAAGAGCCAGCTTGTAAATCTCGAATACTCCTTAGCCCGTGAACTCATCCGGTCAAATCGTGCCGGTTCCTATTCAAGCACGACCATTATTGGCTGCAATACCCGCAAGTACCATGGGCTGCTGATTACTCCTCAGCCTCAGCTTGATGGTGGTATGCATGTTCTTTTATCGAATCTCGATGAAACTGTGATACAGCAAAATAGCGAATTTAACCTTGCGATTCACCGGTATAAAGGTGGTATTTATAATCCGAAAGGACACAAATATGTCACTGATTTTAAATCCGATCCGATCCCGACAATTACATACAGGCTTGGGGGAGTGATACTCACTAAAGAGTTGCTTTTTGTAAGCAATTCAGACCAGATAATTATCAAATACACATTAGTTGATGCCAATTCACCTACGAGGCTTCGTTTCCGGCCTTTCCTGGCGTTCCGTAATATTCACAGCCTGAGCAAAGCCAACAATGATGCAGAACGCAGGTATGAGCCTGTTGCAAATGGTATAAAAATACGTATGTATCCCGGATATCCCATGCTGAATCTCCAGTTTTCCCAAGAGCCGGAATATGTGCATGTTCCGGATTGGTATTATAATTTTACCTATACCCGTGAAAGGGCCAGAGGATACGATTATGTTGAGGATCTCTTTACTCCCGGGTATTTTGAAATCCCTGTTTCCGTTGGTGAAAGCATCTATTTTATTGCCGGTCTTGAGACTGAAAATCCGGCTTCATTCAGCAGGATGTTTGGTAATGAAACCAGGCGACGGACTCCCCGCGATAGTTTTGATCATTGCCTGGAAAATGCCGCGCAGCAGTTTGTAATTTCCCGCGGCAAACGTGTGGAAATCATAGCCGGCTTCCCTTGGTTTGGCAGGGTCGCCCGCGATTCGTTCATTTCCTTGCCTGGGCTTACCTTGTTAAAAGGTGATTTCAAAACCTTCAAGGCTGTTCTTGACACCCTTATTTCTGAAATGAAAGGCCCTCTGTTTCCTAATGCAGGAATTGGACAGCAGGTTGAATATAATGCCGTTGATTCCTCATTATGGCTCTTCTGGTCGTTACAACAGTATTCAGTGTTCTCCGGTGATATTCATATCTGGAAACAATATGGACCGGTACTCAGGTTAATCCTGAATAGTTTCAGGCAGGGTGCCTCGTTTAACATTCATATGCTGGAAAACGGTTTGTTATATGCCGGTGTTCCCGGGACATCCGTTACCTGGATGGATGCCATTGTGGATGGGAAACCTGTTACTCCCCGCATCGGGCTTGCTGTTGAAGTAAATGCTTTGTGGTACAACGCTATCCGCTTTGCCATAGAACTGGCCGCTAAAACCGGTGATGAAGAATTTGTCAATAATTGGAAGGATATTGCTGATCAGATTCCTGCGGCTTTTATCGAAACATTCTGGATTCAGGAGAAAAATTATCTTGCTGACTATGTCAACGGTGATTTCAGGGACAAATCAGTAAGACCTAACCAGGTATTTGCCACTTCTCTACCTTTTTCCCCACTCAGTGAAGATCAGTGCAAAGGAGTCCTTGACCGGGTTCAGAGTGAGCTTTTAACACCCCGGGGACTTAGGACCCTGGCACCTAAGAATCCCCTGTACAAACCTGAATACACCGGTAATCAAACGGAAAGAGACCTCGCTTATCATCAGGGTTCTGTTTTCCCATGGCTCATCGGACATTTCGCTGAGGGATATCTCAATCTTTACGAACAATCGGGAGTTGCGTTTGTTGAAAAAATATACAAGCGATTTGAAGAGGTAATGCCTGAACATGGTATTGGTACAATATCTGAGCTTTATGACGGCGACCCTCCACACAAACCTTCGGGCGCCATTTCGCAAGCCTGGAGCGTAGCCGAATTGCTGAGGGTAGGCTACCTGCTGGATAAGGCAAAAGGGAAGAAATCGAATACAATTAAGAAATAATCATTTTATTAAAAAACTGTAAATGAAAGTATTAATGTTCGGCTGGGAATTTCCGCCTCACATAACTGGTGGGTTGGGAACGGCGTGTTTTGGTCTCACAAAAGGTTTACTCAAACATGGTGTGGAAGTGCTTTTTGTTGTGCCCAAAGCTTATGGTGATGAAAGCCAGGAAGCCGTCAGGTTGCTTAATGCCAGCGATGTTCCGGTGCTGATCCATGATCCGGTATATCGTGAATACTGGGACCAGATCACGTTCATGGAAATCGGTTCCAATCTTATTCCTTATGTTACTCCTGCTGAGTTTGAAGAAATGGTGACCGAGAATACCCGGTCGGCTGAAGAAACGTTGAGCCCCGTATTTGCCGAACGGTTTCAGTTTTCGGGAAAATATGGTCACGACCTCATGGCGGAAGTCTCCCGCTATGCTTTGGTAGGTGCTTCAATTGCTGCAAATAATGAGTTTGATGTGATCCATGCTCACGACTGGCTTACCTACCCGGCCGGAATTGCTGCCAAGAAGATTACCGGGAAACCCCTTGTTGTTCATATGCATGCTACTGAATTCGACCGGTCTGGTGAAAACATCAATTCCAACGTTTTCGAAATTGAACGTAAAGGGATGGAGGAAGCCGACCGTGTGATCACGGTAAGTAACCTGACCCGGAATATAGTTATAGAAAGATACGGTATTAACCCCGATAAAGTCATTACTGTTCATAATGCTGTTGAACCTTCAGAAAAGAGTGAAATGGTTGAAACAGAAAAACATGTACGAGAAAAAGTGGTTACTTTCTTAGGACGAATTACCTTCCAGAAAGGTCCTGAATATTTTATTGAAGCCGCTCAGAAGGTACTTGAGCGCGACCCGAACGTCAGGTTTGTGATGGCCGGAACAGGCGACCTGATGGAAAAAATGATCCGCCGGGTGGCTAAACTTAAAATTGCCACCAAATTTCATTTCACCGGCTTCCTGAAAGGTGATAATGTGGACAAAATGTTTGCCATGAGCGATGTGTATGTAATGCCTTCTGTTTCGGAACCCTTTGGCATTTCCCCCCTTGAAGCTATGCGATCAAATGTTCCTGTTGTAATCTCCAAACAGTCAGGTGTTGCAGAAGTTCTCAATCATGTAATTAAAGTGGATTTCTGGGATATTGACGCCATGGCCGACGCTATCTATGCTCTCCTTCATTATAATTCACTTACTCAAATGTTTCAAACTCATGGTACTGATGAGGTGAATAAACTCGTTTGGGAAGAAGCTGCCGGAAAAGTAGCTGAAATTTATAAATCAGCTGTTATAGCATAAATTATTTTTAATTACCCGAACTATGAAGTCATTATGCCTCTATTTCCAGATTCATCAGCCGTTCAGGCTTCGTACATACCGCTTTTTTGATATAGGTTCCGATCATTATTATTACGACGATTATCAGAACAAACACATAGTCAGGCGGATTGCAAACAATTGTTACCTGCCAGCAAATGAAGTCCTGTTGAGCCTAATTAAGGAATTCGGCGCCAAGTTTAAGGTTTCTTTCAGTATTTCGGGAACGGCACTTGAACAATTCCAGAAATATTCACCTGATGTTATTGAGAGCTTTAAAAAACTGGCAAAAACAGGTAACGTAGAGTTCCTGGCTGAAACCTATTCTCACTCATTGGCTGCTACCCTGAATCCGGGTGAGTTTAAAAGACAGGTCGAAGAACACTCACAGGCTGTTGAAAAATTATTTGGTTACAAAACCACTGCATTCCGGAATACCGAGCTGATTTATTCCAACGATATTGCCGGTATGGTGCAGGAAATGGGATTCAAGACCTTGCTTACCGAAGGTGCAAAACAGGTCCTTGCATGGAAAAGCCCCAATTTCCTTTATTGCAGCGCTCCTCATGAGCGTTTGAAGTTGTTACTGCGAAATTACCAGCTGAGCGACGATATTGCCTTCCGTTTCTCGCAGCGCGACTGGAGCGAATGGCCTCTTACTGCCGAAAAATATGTAGGTTGGCTTAACGCTGTTGATAAGAAACAAGAGGTGGTCAACCTGTTTATGGATTACGAAACCTTTGGAGAACATCAGAAAGCCGATACAGGAATATTCGAATTCCTTCATGCATTCCCCGCAAAAGTGATCAAATCAGGGAAATGGACATTCCGTACTCCTACAGAAGTATCAAACGAATTACAGCCTGTGGCGGGATTGAATGTTCCTCACGCTATTTCCTGGGCCGACGAAGAACGCGATCTCACAGCCTGGATTGGCAACGACCTGCAGGATGAAGCATTTGCAAGTCTCTATTCCGTTGCTCATATATTGGCGCAATGCGATGATAAAGATTTACTGCGCGATTGGAATTACCTGCAGGGAAGTGATCACTTTTACTACATGTGTACCAAGTGGTTCAGCGATGGTGCCGTGCATCATTACTTCAATCCTTACGGTTCACCCTACGAAGCATTCATTAATTACATGAATGTACTTTCCGATTTTCTTGTCCGCGTTAACGACTATGCTGATGAAAATGGAATTGCAAGGAAAGCCTTAGTAATCCGTTCAAAAAAAGCAGAAGTTCCCCCTGCAAGGGAGATAAAAGCGGATAAAAAGTCTGCTCCTGAAAAGAGCGGTAAGACAGTCCTTAAGTCTGCTCCCAAGCCCTCAGTGAGGCTTAAAAAAAAATAGTTATTTAACTAACTGTCCATCAACGATGGAGCCCGGAAAATGTCCGGGTTTTTCATTTAGTTACTCTGCCGGTAATGAAGGTTTCTTCATTTTTTTTACTTTTGACGCCTTCTGAATGATCAAAATCCGGTCGGAATTAGCTTATGTCGGGTCTGAGTTCAGGTATCGACGCACTAAAATGCATATTCTACATTACTTATGAACGACAAGAAACTCGTAAAACCTGATTATATTTTTGAAGTTAGCTGGGAAGTCTGCAACAAGGTAGGTGGCATCTATACCGTTGTATCAACGAAAGCTCCCGGAATACAGCATGAATACAATAATAATTATATTCTCATTGGACCTGATGTCTGGAAAGAAACACGGCAGAACCCTGATTTTACTGAAGATCGTACAATTTTCCGTGCCTGGCGCGAAAGAGCCGAAAGTGAAGGTTTGCATATCAAAATCGGCCGATGGAATATTAAAGGGAGGCCAATTGTTATTCTTGTAGATTTTACAATGTATTTTCCGGTAAAGGATAAAATCCTGGCTGAATTCTGGGAAAAATACAAACTCGATAGTATTACTGGAAATTGGGATTATTTTGAACCAGCTCTTTTTGGATATGCCGCCGGAAAAGTAATTGAAAGCTATTATGAATTCAATCTGACAGCCCAGGATAAAATTATTGCTCAGTTCCATGAATGGATGACCGGCAGCGGTGTGCTCTACCTGCATGATCGGGTACCACAGGTAGGATGTGTATTTACAACTCATGCAACGGTTGTTGGCAGATGTATAGCAGGCAATAATCTTCCCTTATACAGCCATTTTAAAGAATATAATGGTGAAAGCATGGCAAACAGGTTTAATGTTAAAGCCAAGCATTCGCTTGAACAACTGGCGGCATTGCAAAGTGATACTTTTACCACCGTTAGCAGACTTACGGCTGAAGAGTGCAAGCAATTCATAGGCCGCGAAGTTGAT
>JANXXZ010000515.1 GCA_025350385.1 Bacteroidales bacterium | reverse complement strand
GAAATTAGTATCCCCGAAAAAACCAATACCACTGTTAACGGGAAGTTCTTTACGGCAAAAGAAATCTATGAGCATCATAACCATCTGTTCAGGAATCGGTTTGGAAAGATTCAAACAGTGAGGGAGGTGCTGAAGGCAATTTAGCCTGGTTGAATAATCCTTAATTTATATCCTGTTCGGAAGTTTGTAAGTCGTGATTGCTCCTTTTAATAGCTTTTCAATTGAATTCTCGCCGATTTATTCCGGGCTTTAATTAATTTAAATAATCTATAGACTTAAAATCCTCTACAAGTCCTGGATTTAGAAATTGCATGCCAAAATAGTTGCATTTGATATTCATTACTCAACACAAATGATCAAGGATACACTTTCATGATGACTTCTTACAGGATAACATCTGTTAAGTCAGCATCAGTCAGGTTACTATCCTGTAGGATTGCACCTGCAAGGTTTGCGCCTTTCAGGATTGCGCCGGCGAGGTTTGCGCCTATCAATATAGCGCCTCTCAAATCGGCATAACTTAGGTTTGCACCTGTTAAATTGGCATTCCTGAAATTCACATAATTAAGGTCGGCACAACTCAGATTAACACCGGGTAAATTGGCATTTTCCAGGTGCATTTCTGCGAGATATCCCCACCTGAGGTCTAACTTGCCTTTGGCACTTCCTGATATGTACCTTAGAATTCTTTCTTTGTCATTCATAATCGTTATTATTTTGGAATTTATATTAATGTTTAGGTTTATTGATTCACAGCATCATCGGGTATCGGCTTAATTTTATGACTGACAAGCAATCCATTTCTGCATAATCCCTTATTTTTTATTGAAATCAATTAAATTCAGAACACATCATTTGCAGTTAAGTTATGTTTTTTAAAGCCGGCATGAAAATCCCCTCACCTGGTGCAAGCATGAACTTTTTATCGCCAATTATAAGTTCAGCAACTTCACTTGTTTTTTGAATATAAATATTGCAGGGAGTAATTGTTTCACTCAACTCTTCAGCTTCGTTCAATGAAGAACCGGGCATAGTTCGGGTTGCCTTTTTTAAACTGTTAACGGTGACATCATATGGAATATATTCAATGATTTCAAGAACTATAAGCGCTTTTGAATTTTCGGATCCGTTAATTTCAGTAAGAAACTGCATGCGTTTATTTTAATTTGTGATATGAGGGCAGAGAGAGTGTCTGCAGAAGGATTAATTGTTTTCCGGCATTTGTGTTGAAACAATCCTTATTATAAACATCATACCTGGGATGAATAAACAATAAACTCAGCAATTCAAGGGTTTTGATAACATAAAATAAATTATAGCAATGATAAGGTACATCAAAGAATAAAATGTTACACATTTTTGAAAATAAATTACATAATTCACAGGTTTTTCAGGTGCTACTAAACCCCAGCAGCAGGGAGTAATTACCGCTTTATATAAACAATAACAGGAATGCAAATAATACCTTTTGACCTACCTCATGCGTTCGGTTTTGGATCTGAACCCGATTATTCTTGTAAAACCAGAGTATCCTAATGATGAGCAGTTCATTTCATAAAAGAACTTAAAATATATCCCTGAAATGCAATATAGCTCCTTTAAAGTATGTTATCATAAAAGGGTACAGGGACAGCCCGGAAAGAAATTGTTTCAGACTAATAGTTGAAATATGGGAAAAAGCTATGGTTATCTGCTTGTATAACTACTTAAAACTAAATCAACTATGGAAACTACAAATTATTTCAGCGACTGGAAAGTCATTGACCAAAATGACTGGGATTGGAACAGGGATGAAATTGGAGAAGATGACAGAATAGATGAGTTCCTATCCGTGAATTACTATTATTAAATAAAAAGGGGGTTGTAAAGAGTAATCTTTGCAACCCCTTTTTTATTTATTATCAATAAGCAACAGACTATTCATGTTGAACATCGGTTAGTGAAGAGGAATGAAGAAATTTAACATGGACAATCGTAATTCAGGCTATTAGCTTCCTTGCCTGTTCAAGAGCTACCTGAATTCCTGCCACCTCTTTCCCTCCTGCAGTAGCGTAACCTGGTTGTCCGCCTCCGCCTCCCTGAATATGCTTTGCAAGTTCACGAATGATCTGACCGGCATTCATTTTGCGTTCGGAAACAAGGTTATCAGAAATCAATACGGCCAGATTTGCCTTGCCATCCGATTCGCTGCCAATTACAAGGAAAAGATTCCCGATTGAGTTTTTCAGGCTGTACGCCAGATCCTTGATGGAACCTGCATCCAGGTCAGTAGTTGTTGAAATGAAGTTGATGCCGTTTATCAGTTCTGCATTCTTAATAAGTTCATCCTTCAGCAGCCCTGCTTTCTGCAGGTTAAAAGATTCAAGCTGCCTGCGCAGTTCAGCATTCTGATCAATGAGTTGCTGAACGGCTTTCAACGGGTCGGTGGGGTTCTTCACCAGCAGTTTCAGGTTGTCGATCATGGCCACCTGCTCATTCAGAAATTCTTCAGCCTTATCGGCTGTAATGGCTTCGATGCGGCGGATGCCCGAAGCAATGGCGCTTTCGCCGGTGATTTTGAACAAGCCGATCTGCCCGGTAGCTTTAACGTGGGTTCCGCCACACAATTCAACGGATTTCCCAAACCGGATCACCCGGACATTATCTCCATATTTCTCGCCGAAAAAGGCAAGAGCACCCAGTTTTTGTGCTTCAGTCATCGGGATGGCGCGGTTTTCATCCAAACGGCTGTTTTCACGGATCAGGTGGTTCACCATGGTTTCAATGGCAGTAATCTCCCCGTCGGTGAGTTTCTGGAAATGCGAAAAGTCGAACCTCAGGTAATCAGGACCCACGAAAGAACCTTTCTGTTCCACGTGTTCACCCAATATGCTGCGCATGGCATAATGCAGGAGGTGGGTTGCGGAATGGTTGTTGGCAATAAGGGTGCGTCGGTGTTCCGAAACCCTGGCTATAAATTCGGCTCCAGGATTAACAGGCACTGTTTCCACCAGGTGTACAAAGAGGTTATTTTCCTTTTTGGTATCAATGATTTCAATGCTTTCGGCGGCCGATTCAATAATCCCGGTGTCGCCGATCTGCCCGCCGCTTTCGGCGTAAAAAGGGGTACGGTCAAAAACCAGTTGATAAACTTCCTTCCCTTTTGCAATTACCTTGCGGTACTTGGTGATCTTAACATCGGCTTCCTCCTGGTCATATCCCACGAATTCCATGTTATCCGATGGGATGAGTTCAACCCAGTCGTCGGTTTCGATAGTGGCATCCTGGCGTGAACGGTTCTTCTGCTCCTCCAGCCTTTTGGAAAAGCCTTCCATATCAACAGTCCAGTCAATTTCGCGGCTCATGAGCTGAGTGAGGTCGATGGGAAAGCCATAGGTATCGTACATTTCGAAGGCAAACTCAGCTTTGATCAGTTTGTTGGTTTTTCCGGAAGCTACATATTGCTGGAATTTCTGGATTCCAATAGCCAGGGTACGGAGGAATGATTGTTCCTCTTCGGCAATTACCCGTTGTATGAGCTGAATCTGACTTTTCAGTTCAGGAAACACGGGTCCCATTTGTCCTTCGAGCACCTGGACCAGTTTAAAGATAAGCGGTTCGCGCACGTTCAGGAATGAATACCCGTAACGTACAGCCCTTCGAAGGATGCGGCGGATCACATAACCTGCTTTCACGTTGGAGGGCAGCTGCCCGTCAGCAATAGCGAAACTCACGGCCCTGAGGTGGTCGGCAATCACACGCATGGCTACATCGCTTTTTGCATCAGATCTGTAAGCGATTCCGGTAAGTTTTGCGATTTCGGCAATAAGTGGAGTGAAAACATCAGTATCATAATTACTTTGGGTTCCCTGCAGCACCATGCATAAGCGTTCGAAGCCCATACCGGTATCCACGTGTTTTGCCGGGAGCATCACTAATGAGCCGTTTGCCTGCCGGTTAAACTGGATGAATACGTTGTTCCAGATTTCAATTACCTGGGGATGGTCATGGTTTACCAGGTCGCTGCCCGGGATGACGGTACGTTCAGCGGAATTCCGGATATCCACGTGAATTTCGGAACAGGGTCCGCAGGGGCCGGTATCGCCCATCTCCCAAAAGTTATCTTTCTTAGAGCCGCGAAGGATACGGTCTTCGGCGATATATTTCTTCCAGATATCCAGCGCTTCAGTGTCCTCGGGCATACTGTCGGTACTATCTCCGCCAAAAATGGTCACATAAAGGCGGTCCTTGTCTATTTTATATACTTCGGTAAGCAATTCCCACGCCCAGCCAATGGCTTCCTTTTTAAAATAGTCACCGAATGACCAATTACCCAGCATTTCAAACATGGTATGATGGTAAGTATCGTGTCCCACTTCTTCCAGGTCGTTATGCTTTCCTGAAACACGGAGGCATTTCTGCGTATCGGCGATGCGGGGATATTTCACCGGCGAATTTCCCAGGAAAATATCCTTGAACTGGTTCATCCCCGCATTGGTAAACATGAGTGTGGGATCATTCTTTACAACCATAGGTGATGAAGCAACGATCTGGTGTTGTTTTGATTTGAAAAAGTCGAGGAAAGTCTGGCGGATTTCGGTGCTTGTCATGAAGGGGCGTATGTTTGAGGTTGGGGTGATTGTTCGTTATTTTATTGTCCTATAATTTCGGGATGAGAGGGCAGGAGGGCGGGAGGGTGTGATGGAGCGATGAAGCAATGGAGCGAAAGA
>JANXXZ010000500.1 GCA_025350385.1 Bacteroidales bacterium | reverse complement strand
TAACGCAAGTTATTTAAAGGGAATTATCGAAATTTAGCAGAAAAAAACAGTCGCTTATTTTTCTTGCACCAAACCCAAATTAACTCTTTAACATGACTTTTGTTAAATTTAGCCAAAACCCGAATTTTTAGAACTCACCTTAAGTCATGACATTCAAGGAAAAATACACCATTACACCAGCCTACCTTACGGCTCCCTCAAAGCGCAGAAGCGGATTGCTTCTGTCGCCCGGAGTAAAATTCATTGTTGCCCATGATACCGGTAATCCAGGATCTACCGCCCGTGGCAACAGGACCTATTATGAAAATTCACGAAATGAAATGAGTGCTTCGGCCCATCTTTTCGTGGATGATAAAGAAATACTGGAATGTATTCCGGCCCTCACAGGTAATAAACCAGAAAAAGCCTGGCATGTACTATACGGCTTGCCTACTGATAACCAGCTTTTCGGGTATAATGCAAATGACGCTGCTATAGGTGTTGAATATTGTTTTGGCAATAATATTAATGCTGACGAATCGTACCGGAAATACATTTGGGTAATTGCTAAAATCTGTTTTACTTATGGCCTGGATCCGGCTAAAAGTATCGTCGGACACTGCTTTCTTGATCCGAAAAGAAAAACGGACCCGGTATCAGGACTCCTTCAAAGCAGGAGAACCTATGAACAGTTGCTGAGGGATATTGTCACCGAATATATTGAATGTACCGGAACGGTAAATGAACAGTATGTTTACACCTCTTCACCGGGAAGTTCAATAGTTCAGCACCGGCTGAATATCAGGAAAGGCTCTCCAACTACAAAAGCCGAAGTCGCAGAAATTGTCAGCCCGGGGACATCCGTTACCTACACAGGTTACGTTTCAAATGGGGAGCCGGTAAATGGAAACCCGAAATGGTTTAAAAATGAATCCGGTAATTATTTCTGGAGCGGAGGAATCGCCTGAACAACTTGATTTCATTGCTTTCATACTATGATGCCCCCGTCTGTCCAGGCAACAGAATGATTAGATAGGATTAGCTGCAATGCCGGCTCTTCAGGCATTATCTTAATCCATTACTTTCAGGAATTTAAATTCTCTAAGCAGAAGGAAGAATATCAACCCTAATTTTAACAAATAATTAAAAAATGAGCAAGACTTACCGATACAGAGATCTTTTGTTTCCAGTTGCCGATAATACTGATGTGTATTTTACCGTCGAATTCATCTCGGACGGAAATTCAGGTCAAACATTGATAAATGTTCCTGGTTCCCTGGACCCTGAAATAGAAAATTCAGGAGCGGCTTTTATCGGCAAAGGGAAAGACCTGAGGGGAGAACCTACCATTTGCGTGTCAACTATTGCAAATCTGGTCCCCGAGGAGGATGAAATCCGAATCAGGTATAAGATTAATGGCATTCAACTGGTTGAGCACAGCAATGCTAAGTCGGAAGAAAAAAATCCAACCATCATTTTGTTTGTTAATTTTACAGCGCTATGAATTATTCTTCGGCTGTATTTATTGTACTCATTTTTCCGGCCAGTTTGTTCGGGCAACAGGTTTTGAATGAATTACGGGCTCCGACATCGCCTGCTTCCGGCGTTTTGGGACTCCAACCATCCACAGTTTTGTCCCCGAAGTCATACCAGTCGCTGGAAGCTGCATTGTACTCCAACTTTTTGAATAGTGAAAGTAAAGCAGCCATTCCCAATGATTTTGCTTTGGAATTCACCCCTTACTGGACAAAGAATCATGGATTGAGCCTTGAGCAATACTTATACCCAAAGAATATCGGAGAACAGATAAAACGCAATTCATCCTTTTCCATGGCATCCACCCAACACTTTCTTCTCGGGGATAGCACTCCATCCAATGGATTGGCTCTCGGGTACCGGACCACATTCTATTTCGGGAACGAGAATGATCGTAAAATAGTTGAGAACTACAGGTCAAACCTGAAAAGTAACCAGAGGATCAAAAATAAAATTGCATCCGAAGCCGAAAAGTTAGTAAGCAGGCCCGAGATTAAAAACAATCTCGACTTTGTTGACAATATGAGAAATGTAGTTACCAACGCGTTTTTTGAACTTGGCAACTTTAACAGCTTAGAGGATGCCAAAGCACTCACAAGTGAAATCTGTAAAGAAGCAGTTACTCTTCCGGCTTTTGATAAGCAAAAGCCTGATGATTTTCTGGATGCCTTTTATAATTTGATTGATACAAAAATAAATGCGGAAAATATCTTCAATAAATTTGAATCCTATATTAAAGAACGGCAGGGCTTTTCGATGGATGCAGCGTATGCCTGCATGGTAAATTTCCCGACAAATAGCTTTGAATTTTCCCTGGTGCCAAAGCAATCATTATGGTTGACACCAACTTACCGGTTCAAGGATACCTGGAGTTACCTGAAATTGATGGGTGTAATCAGGTATGAATGGTACAATTTAGATTATTACCGGAAATACTTCCCGAAATCGGTCGCCTTTACCAATAATACGGATTATGGTCTGGCAATATCGGGTGAATTTAAAAAATTCTCCATCCAGTTTGAAGCGGTTGGGAGAAGCAGTAAATCCGAAATTCCGGCAGGTTTTGATAATGAAGGAAATGAATTGTTCAGAAAGGAACACAGTACTGATTTTCAATACCTTGGTTCCTTCAGCTACAACCTGACTGAGGAAATTGTGCTTACCTATAGCCTTGGAAATCAATTCCAACGGACAGAGAACCGGAATAATACCCTGGTATCATTGCTTAACCTGAATTTCGGATTCGGAGCTCCGACCAAGGCCGGTATAGATTTGAAAAAATGAATTTAAACTGGTAACTAATAACTAATAGCCTATACCCTCACTCCAATAGCCCTCACCATGCGCACCTCCAGCTGCACCCGAATCAGCCTCTTTCTCATAATTATTCTGCTGGCAGGCATCCGTCACGCAGAATCACAGGTCATCACCTCTGTGCAGATCGACAGCCTGGTGGAAAGGACACTGACAACCTTTGATGTTCCAGGAATCGCCATAGCTGTCGTAAAAGACGGGGCAGTGATTCATTTCAAAGGATATGGCGTCCGTTCCCTCAATTCCAGGCAAAAAGTGGATGAAAATACCTTATTTGGTATTGCCTCCAACAGCAAAGCCTTTACTACGGCGGCTCTTGGCATACTGCTGGATGAAGGCAAGATAAAGTGGGACGACAAGGTAACTGATTATATCCCTGAATTTAAAATGTTTGATCCCTATGTAACGGCTGAGTTTACAATCAGGGATTTACTCACCCACCGCTCCGGACTGGGACTGGGAGCAGGAGACCTTATGATCTTTCCTGACTCCAGCGATTTTACGCTGAAAGACATCATTCATAACCTGCGTTACCTAAAGCCGGTCTCAGGGTTCAGGACAAAATTTGATTATGATAACCTTTTATATATTGTTGCAGGTGAAGTGGTTGCCAGGGTATCAGGGATAAGCTGGGAGGATTTTATCGAAACCAGGATCATGCAGCCACTCGGGATGGCACAGAGTGCCGCTTCCTTTAACCGGTTGAAAGATAAATCGAATGTTATTGATGCTCACGCACCTGTTAATGGCAAAGTACAGGTGATCCGACGCGATTTCAGCACGGTGGCAGATGCTGCCGGTGGAATTTACAGCAACCTGTCTGATATGTGTAAGTGGATAAGCATGCAAATGGATAACGGGAAGTACGGGCAAGGATTGAGCAAACAACTGCTCAGTGAAGAGGTGCATGACGAGATGTGGGCACTACAGACGATTCTTCCGGTGAGAGGCCCTTCGCCCTACAACACCCATTTTGCAGGTTATGGCCTGGGTTGGTTTTTAAGTGATGTAAAAGGCTACAAGCAGGTATCGCATACCGGCGGTCTTGCCGGTATTGTTACCCAGGTTTCAATAATCCCTGAATTAAAGCTGGGTATTATCGTGCTGACCAATCAGCAGTCGGGAGCCGCATTTACGGCCATTACCAGCACAATTAAGGACAGTTACCTGGGTGTTACCGGCAAGGATCGGGTAAAACAAATGCATGACGGAGTAGTGGAAGCAGAAGATAATGCAGTGAATATAACTTCAGAAATCTGGAAAGACATTGAAGAACAGCAAAAAAAGCCTGCAGTAAAAGTCAATCCGGGATTATTTACCGGGGTTTACACTGATAACTGGTTTGGCGATGTAACAATCGCTTTGAAGAGCGGGAAGCTGTGGTTTGATTTGAAAAGATCACCACGTCTGAGTGGGGAAATGCTGGCCTATAAAGGCAATACATTCATTGTAAAATGGAATGACCGGAGCATGGATGCCGATGCCTTCGTTATCTTTGATCTTGACCAGGATGGCAAGGCTTCAGGAATGAAAATGAAAGCCATCTCTCCCCTTACCGATTTCAGTTTTGATTTCCAGGACCTGGATTTTAAAAGAGTAATGGAAAAGACTAAGGATTAACCAATTTCGTGAATTTTCCACTTATTCTATATTATAAATCTCTCTGCCCATTGCGGATTATGCAGTTCAAAAGAAATAATAGATAATTCCGGACCATCATGAGCTGCATTGTATGAGCAGGTCCGGCCGAATTCCTGCTTCCATTGGCCCGTGAGGTGTGTTGATTCATGCACATGCCCGTGAAGTGTAAGATAAGGCTTTCTTTCCTCTATAAATCGTTGGATAGCAATACTGCCGACGTGAACATCCAACGGAACATGATCAACCGTTTGTCCGTCAAGTGAAGCCCGGTCGAGATTGCAGTTATAGGGTGGCGAATGAAACAGGAATACTCCAAATTCAAGGTTATCAGAACCAACCAGGTTCTTCAGGTCTTTTTCGATGGTATCCCATTCAGGATCTCCGTCTGGAGAATCTGTGCGTATACCCTCATTTGGCGGGATGGAGCCGGGATCCACAAAGCGTGAAACATCGTATTTCTCCCAATCCTTGAGCCGGAAAGGGGTTGGGGGAACACAGGCATACCCGTACAAACGGTATTTCCCGATTACCCGGCAACGATTATGCAGGTTGGTCCACAACTCTTCCGATTCGCCGGTAGCCAGCGCTCCCAGTTGATCCTTCCGGTCATCGTTCCCGGGGATCAGGTAGATATCAGGATAGGCGCAATCCATTTGCTGTCGGAGCTTCCTGAATTTCTTCAGGATAAAGTCAGTGGCAAAACCATCCATTTCTTCAATCCCTGCCCGTCCGCTGATGCTTTTATGCGGCAGCAGGTCACCCCCGATGAAAACAAAATCAGGTTTCTCAATCCTGATCTTACGGCTGAGGTTATCGTAACGGCTGATTTTACCATGCAGATCGCTGACGAAGAAGCATTTGTTCATGACAGTATGGATTCTATTGATAGAAGGAAGCTCACAAAAATAACCTTTTTAGTAAGCTTTTCACGCATCAAGGAGCAAAACCGTATCTTTGTCCTATAAAGCAAGCAGGATGATCCGAACACCAGAAAACGAAAACCGTATTGTTGTCGGCATAAGCCATGGCGACATCAACAGCATCAGCTATGAAGTCATTATCAAGACCTGCCTCGACCTGAGGATCCTTGAGCTATTTACTCCGGTTGTCTATGGCTTGTCAAAAGTGGCATCGTATCACCGGAAATTACTGAATATTGCCGATTTCAGTTTCAACATCATTCATCGCGCTGACCAGGTCAATCCAAAGCGACCTAATTTATTGAATCTTAACGATAAAGAAATAAAGATTGACCTGGGTGAGTCGACGGAAGTAGCCGGTGAAATGGCATTGTTATCAATTGATGCTGCCATTGAGGACCTTAAGAAAGGAGTTATTGATGTGCTGGTCACAGCACCGGTGAACAAAAACAACGTGCAATCTGTTAGCAAAGAACATTTTACCGGGCATACCGAATACCTTGCTTCGAAATTCGGCAGCAGCGATTACCTGATGCTGATGGTGAGCGAGCCATTACGTATCGGTTTGGTTACCGGTCATATTCCGCTGGGCGAGGTTACCCAAACAATTACCACGGAACTTATCCTGAAAAAACTCCGAATCATGGAGGCATCGCTTCAAAAGGATTTCGCTATCCGCAAACCCCGCATAGCAGTGCTTGGGCTCAATCCTCATGCAGGCGATAATGGTTTACTGGGCAACCAGGAACAGGAAATAATCATTCCGGCAATTGAAAAAGCCGGTAACCAGGGAATGCTTGTTTTCGGCCCCTACCCTGCCGATGGATTCTTCGCCTCCCATCACTACAATGAATTTGACGGCATCCTGGCCATGTACCACGACCAGGGGTTGATCCCATTCAAAACCCTGGCTTTCGAAAACGGCGTAAATTTCACTGCAGGTTTGCCTTATGTCAGGACTTCACCCGACCATGGAACAGCCTACGATATTGCCGGGAAAGATGTTGCCTCGCCTGATTCAATGCGCGCAGCCATTTACCTTGCATGTGATATTTTCAATAACCGGCTGATGTGGAGTGAAATAACCAAAAACCCTCTGGCTACCGGTAAAATGGAAAAAGAGAATTAAATTATCATTTCACTTATTAATATAAGCCAGGTTCATTTAAACTTATGCTGGAAGGGTTATGGAGAAGAATCATAAATTAATTCAAAATGCAAAGTGCAAATAGCAAAATGCAAAGTGCAAATAACTATATGCTGATAAAAACAATAACTGACAAAATTGAGTTAAGAATCAGTAATTAGCTGTACCAATGGGAAGTTTTTCAGAGGATATGTCAGAACGCTTTATGGTTTTAGTTGTAAATATTATAATTCTCGAGAAACAACTTTGCAAGACCTATTCTGGTCGTCACATTTATGGACAACTTTTTCGCTCAGGAACATCCGCAGGAGCGAATTATGAAGAAGCAAGGGCTGCTGAAAGTAAAGCGGATTTTATTCACAAAATGCAGATAGTTTTAAAAGAGTTACGTGAATCGCATTTCTGGATAAAACTAATCAATGCAACCAAAATGATAAATTCCGAAGATGAAATTTTAAAATTTCTCTTCAATGAGTCTAAGGAATTAGCAAGCATTACAGCTAAATCTGTTATAACAGCTAAATCAAAAATTGGGAAAAACTCTTCTCCAGAATAACAATCAGCTTTAAAATGCATTTTGACTTTTGCATTTTGCTTTTTAGCTTTTGCATTTCAACTGGAAAAGAGAGTACATCTGATGCTTTTATTCTGAAAATCCCCAATTTGAGAAAGAAGCAATAACTCGAAAGCACTTTATTATTCAACCCATAAGCAATTATCTGGGTGATTTGGACTTACGAAATGGTATTGGGGTAAATAAACTTTAAATGGGAACAGCATCATACACCATGCAAGAGGTACTCAGGATTGTTAAAGGCAGTTTCCTACAGTCAGTCAATGAGGAGGATGCTATTATTGACCTGCTTACTGACAGCCGAAGGCTCCTCTCACCTGAAGGCTGCCTTTTCTTTGCACTGGTAAGCAAGCGGAACGACGGTCACAGATATATTGAAGAGCTTTATAATAAAGGAGTCCGGAATTTCATTGTCCAGTGTGAACCTGAAAACCAGCTGTTGCTTTCGGAGGCCAACATTATCCTTGTAAAGGACACTCTGAATGCTTTACAGGTGCTGGCATCCGCGCACAGGAGAAAATTTAGCACAGAGGTTATCGGAATTACGGGCAGCAATGGGAAAACCATTGTTAAGGAATGGTTGTACCAGCTAATGTATGAAGATAAAAACATTGTCCGCAGCCCGAAAAGCTATAATTCCCAGATCGGGGTTCCCCTTTCGGTCTGGCAGATGAAAGAGGAGCATGAACTCGCCATTTTTGAAGCCGGGGTTTCCGAACCCGACGAAATGGACCATCTCCAGCCAATCATTTTGCCTACCTTAGGCATATTCACCAACCTCGGGCATGCGCATGATGAGAATTTTATCAACCGCAACCAAAAAACCGGGGAAAAGCTGAAGTTATTTACAAAAGTGGAGATGCTTATTTATTCAGCTGATCAAAAAGAGATGCAGGAAGGGATTCTGAAATCAGGAATCCTGAAGAATATACGTTCTTTTACCTGGAGCCGGAACGAAAAAGCTGACCTGCTTATCAAATCGGTGGTGCACGATACGCACTTTACAACAATTACTGCGGAATACCTGGGGGAGATACGGCAAATTGTGATCCCCTTTATTGATGAAGCTTCAGTGGAGAATTCGATGCACTGCTGGTGCACCATGATTTTATTGGATTATGACCAGGAAACCATAACCCGCCGGATGAAACTTCTCCAACCGGTTGCCATGCGCCTGGAGATGAAGGAAGGAATCAACAGCTGCACCATCATCAACGACAGTTATAACAGCGATATCGACTCGCTTTCCATTGCCCTCGATTTCCTTATCCAGCAAAAACAACACCGCCGCAAGACAGTGATTCTATCGGATATATTGCAGAGTGGCCGAAGCGATAATTACCTGTATGGCGAAATCGCCCAGTTACTTGAATTAAAGCACGTTGACAGGATTATTGGAATTGGCAAATCCATCGGGAAACAGGCTGCCGGTTTTAACATGGAAAAATTGTTTTTCACAACTACCGATGAATTTCTGAATAAATTCCCCCTTTCCACCTTCTCAAATGAAACCATACTACTGAAAGGTGCCCGTGTTTTTGAATTTGAACGAATCAGTGAAGCTTTGCAGCAGAAAACCCACGAAACAGTTCTTGAAATCAACCTTAATGCCCTGGTTCATAACCTGAATTATTATCGTTCACTGCTTAAGCCGGGTGTTAAGCTGATGGCCATGGTCAAAGCGTTTTCATATGGCAGCGGTAGTTTCGAAATAGCCAATATGCTGCAGTTTCACCAGGTGGATTATCTTACTGTTGCTTATGCGGACGAAGGCGTTGAATTACGCACAGCCGGTATTAACCTGCCCATCATGGTGATGAATCCCGACCAGGAAAGTTTTGATTCCATTTACAAGCATTGCCTTGAACCCGAAATCTATAATTTCAGAACACTCAGGCTGTTGGAGGAATCCCTTGCAAAACTTCCTGTGGGTCAACATATTATTGGAATTCACATTAAAATTGACACGGGCATGCACCGCCTTGGATTTGACCCGAAAGAGGTGGATGAACTTATTATACATTTAAAAGAAAATCCCCAGATCCGTATTAATTCCGTTTTTTCACATCTCGCCGGCAGCGATTCCCCTGAGCTGGATGACTTTACAGCTTACCAGGTCAGGTTGTTTACCGAAGCCAGCAGGAAAATCTGCAATGCATTTGACTACCCTGTGTTACGGCATATTGATAATACGGCCGGAATCAGCCGGCTTCCTGATGCTCAGTTTGACATGGTAAGGCTGGGAATCGGGTTATATGGGATCGCACCTGTTGCTGATGGGCAACAAAACCTGCAGAACGTAAGCACGCTAAAATCGAGTATTTCACAGATCAAACTAATCCCGGCAAACGAAACGGTTGGTTATAACCGCAACTGGTCTAATGCAAAAGAATCAACCATCGGGATCGTCCCTATCGGTTATGCCGACGGACTGAGCAGGAGCCTGGGTAACGGCCGTGGTCACCTGATGGTGAATGGGCAGGTAGTGCCAATTGTCGGGAATGTGTGTATGGATATGTGCATGATTGATATTACCGGCATTCCGGTGCGGGAAGGAGACGAGGTGCTTGTTTTCGGAAAGGAGATGCCTATTACACGCCTTGCGGAGGAGATGGATTCAATTCCTTATGAGATACTTACAGGGATATCGAGGCGGGTGAAAAGGATTTATTTTGAAGAATAAAAGAACCACTCAGGCACTAAATGGCACTGAGGGACACTAAGATATGAGTCATTGTTCCTGCATTAATCCTCTTAGTGTCACTTAGTGAACTAAGTGCCTTAGTGGTTACTCAAACCTGAAAACCAAACTTATATCAGTCAGGAATATGATTGAGCGATAATTCAACCATGCGTATTTCCAGGAACTTCAGGTCTGTTTCATTCCAGGTATGCTTTTTTCTTAGCATAGCAATCATTTTCTTCCGTTTCTTTTATCCTCCGGTCAATACCCTGTCGTGGGATGTATTTGGTTACTACCTCTACCTTCCGGCAGGCTTTATCTATCATGATATCAGCCTGCACGACCTGGGCTGGGTAAATGCCATCGTTGAAAAATACCATTCCACCGGAACCCTTTACCAGCTTTACCAGGTCCCACCTGATAGCTGGGTGATCAAGGAAAGTATCGGGATGGCCGTTCTCAATGCACCGGCATTCTTCACCGCACACCAGTATAGCATCCTTTCCGGTTACCCGGCAGATGGGTTCTCATTGCCCTACCAATATTCCTTCGCCATCAGCGGGCTTATTTATGCCTGCATCGGGGTTTTCATGCTCCGGAAAATCCTCTTGGAATATTTTGATGAAACCACAAGTTCAGTGGTTCTTGTGCTCATTGTCGCGGGTACTAATTACTTCCAGCTTACGGCTTTCGAGGGAATGCTCTCGCACAATTACGTGTTCACCATATACACATTTATTATCTGGTTCACGATCAGGTGGCATAAAGAACCAAAGCGTTCCTATGCCGCTTGGCTCGGACTAAGTATGGGGTTAGCCATCCTGTGCCGGCCTTCTGAAATGGTATGCATCCTGATCCCTTTGCTGTGGGGTATTTATAACCGGGATTCCCTGGTTCAGAAATGGAAAATGATTATCCGGAAATGGGATCATCTAGTAATCCTTGCGGCCATGATGTTCCTTGCCGGATTACCCCAGCTTATATACTGGAAAGTGATAACAGGCCACTGGATTTATTATACTTACAATAACCCGGGTGAAGGATTTGATTTCCTGAAACCTTATATACTTCCTGTACTTTTCAGTTTCCGAAAAGGCTGGCTGATCTATACTCCTCTGATGGCTTTTGCCATTGCAGGCCTGTATTTCCTTTACAGAAAGCAGAGACCGGTATTCGTCGCAACTGTTGTCTACTTAATCCTTAATCTGTGGATCGTCGGCAGCTGGACAGCATGGACATATGGTGGCGGAAGCTTCAGCCAGAGAGGGTTGCTGTCGTCCTATGTGATTCTTGCCCTTCCCCTGGGTTATCTGGTTGATGCGATGAGGCGATGGAAGATGCCCTCCCGCTCAGCAGCCTATAGCATTTTATTCTTACTGGTATTACTGAATATTTTCCAGACCTGGCAATGGGTATCAGGGATCATTGACAGAACCCGCATGTCCAGGGCCTATTATTTTGCCGTTTTCGGTAAAACTACAGTCAGTCCGGCGGACCGTGAATTATTGATGATCGATCGCTTTGCAGATGATATTATTCCTGTTAATAAAAAGGGATTGGTCTATAAACAGCTTTTCTTAAATGAATACGAATCACCGGGCAATTATGAGAAGCCTGATTTAAGCGATACAGCATTTTCAGGAAATCACTCCCTTCTGGTGGTTCCATCAAAACCCTTTGCCGCGGGATATGAGATTGCTTATAACGATTTGACTAAAAAGGAATATGCCTGGCTCAGAATAAGTATTATGGTATATCCGTTGACCCCGGTTAAGGATAACCCAGCTTCGCTGGTAGCAAGTTTCGAGCACAAGGGAGGGGCGTATAAATATGTTGCTGAGTCAATTACGAAAGAAAAATACGCTGTAAAGCCATTTCAATGGAGCAAAGTGAGTTTTGATTACCTCACGCCTGAGGTACGTTCTACGGATGATATTTTGAAGGTTTATTTTTGGCTGCAGGGTCAATCGCTAATGTTAATTGATGATTTCAGGGTGGAGATGTGGGAGCCGGTTGAGTAGACGAGTGGGACGAGGAGACGAGGAGACAAGACGAGGGAGCGAGGGAGCGAAGAAATGAAGGGAGCGAAAGAGTGCGGTGTCTAAATGCCCAATAGGATCTTTAACAGATCATTTCCTTCGAACAGCATCGTTGCCGGACTTTCAAGCAATTCTTTCACTTTTACAAGAAACCTTACCGATTCGCTGCCATCAATTATACGGTGATCGTAGGAAAGTGCCAGGTACATCATGGGAGCGATAACGACCTGACCATTTTGAGCGATGGGTCGCTCAATGATATTATGCATGCCAAGGATGGCGCTCTGGGGAGGATTGAGGATGGGAGTTGACATCATGGAGCCAAAAACCCCGCCGTTGGTTATGGTGAAGGTACCGCCCGACATTTCGTCGAGGGTAAGTTTATTATCGCGGGCTTTGGTTGCAAGTGCCTTTATCTGGGTTTCAATTTCAGCCAGTGTGAGTGATTCCGCATTCCTGATCACCGGTACAACCAGTCCTTTTGGAGCGCTCACTGCGATTCCGACATCGGCATATTTGTGATAAATTATCTCTTCACCGTCGATCATGGCATTTACCTGGGGAAACTGTCCCAGCGCAATCGTAATGGCTTTGGTGAAAAACGACATGAAACCGATGCCCACGCCGTATTTTTCCTTGAACGCTTCATTATATTGTTTCTTGAGCGCCAGGATATTACTCATATTCACCTCGTTAAAGGTGGTGAGCATGGCGGTTTCGTTTTTAACAGCCACCAGGCGCTTGCTGAGTTTGGCTCGAAGGCTGGTCATTTTCTTATGTTCCTCGTCACGGGTGCCGCCCCAGGCTGGTTGTGCAATAGAGGCAGAACTCTTCCCATTATTAGCCGGCATATCCAGTATATCGCGGCGGGTGACGCGGAAATGCTCCAGCAGATCCTGCTCGCTCAGGTTCTTCTCTTCCATGAGTTTCCGGGCAAGCGGAGAAATATGCAATGATTTTTCTGATGGACCCGGAAGTGTTTCAGCGACAGGTCTTTCAGCCGGCTTTGATTCACTAACAACTGGTGCTGATTTTACCGGCTCTTCCTTGATAACAGCCTGGATGGGCGCTTTTGCAGATACTGCCCCTGCGGCTACAGTATCAATCTGAGCAATAACCGAAGCAACCAGGATAGTTTCCCCTGCCTGAATCAGGATTTTGACCACACCCGCAGCTTCTGCGTTGGCGGTTAACGTGGCTTTGTCGGAATCAATTTCAGCCAGTTCGGTGTCTTTTTCAACAAAATCACCATCTTTTACCAGCCAGTTAGCCAGCTGGACTTCTGTGATACTTTCGCCCGGACTTGGAACTTTAACTTCAATAAGCATCTTTCCTTATTTAATGAATTCAAATGTTTTATTGCTGATCCCTGTTTTCTGAGTTTCCCTCTGGCTAAAGATACGCTTCAATTTTCAAATCGCGAATTTCAAATTTTCAAATCTCAAGCTTTCTCCGATGATTGATTTTACGCTAAGCCGCGAAGATTCTGAATTAACTCTTAGGAGTGGGCTGAATTTTCAAATTTTCAGCCTGTTCTTTCTCACCTTTAAACTGCCATTCACGAGGGGCACATACCATTTTGCAGGTAATATTCCGGTTTTCGCAGGTGCAATCGCCGAAAGCCTTATCGATCACCTTAGCCTGTTGCAAGGTATGCAATTTTGAGGAACCTGTGGCGGGGCTTCCGCTGGCCGGTCGCGCAACAAGCAAAAGGTTCACATCTTTGAAATTCCGCAGCATAAATGACCAGGCGCCCATGTTGGCAGGTTCTTCCTGCACCCAGGCATAGCGGGTAGCCTGGTTGTATTTTTTTATGATTGCCTGCATCTGCTTAATCGGCAACGGATAGAGTTGTTCTATCCTGACAAACGCCACATCTTTTCGTCCGTGTTTTTCACGCTCAGCTATGAGATCGTAATAAATTTTGCCGGAGCAAAAATCAACCCTCCTCACCTCTTCTGGGTTTACACCATCATCATCAATCAGTTCTCTGAAATGCCCGCTAACCAGCTCTTCGATAGGAGAGATGCACTGTGGATGACGTAACAGGCTTTTTGGGGTGAATACCACCAGCGGTTTACGGAAATCGCGGTGAACCTGGCGGCGTAATAAATGGAAGAAGTTGGCCGGTGTGGTACAATTAGCAACCTGTATATTATTTTCGGCACATTGCTGCAGAAACCGCTCAATGCGTGCGCTGGAATGTTCCGGGCCCTGTCCTTCATATCCATGAGGCAGAAGCAACACCAGTGAATTCATGATTTTCCATTTCTCTTCGGCCGAACTCAGGTACTGATCAATCACAATCTGGGCGCCGTTGAAGAAATCACCGAACTGGGCTTCCCAGATAGTAAGCGCAAAAGGAGATGCCAGAGAATAGCCATATTCAAATGCCAACACTCCATATTCTGAAAGGATCGAATTATAGACATCAAAGGGTGCCTGTTGAGGACTGATGTGTTGCAAAGGAGTGTATTTTTCCTCCGAATCCTCCATGGTAAGCACAGCATGACGGTGCGAAAAGGTCCCACGCTGAGAATCCTGGCCGCTCAAGCGAACCGGTATGCCTTCGGAAGTCAGTGAGCCGTAAGCCATCAGTTCGGCCATGGCCCAGTCGAACTGGCCTTTTTCGACCACCATCTGCCGTCGGTCTTCCGTCAGCTTAACCAGCTTTTTGAAAAAAGGTTTTCCTTCAGGGAGATAGGTTATCTTTTTGGTCAGTTCAACCAGCAATTCTTTTTCCAGCCCGGTTTCAACAGGATGGTCCCAATCTTCTGGTGTTGCAAAACGGAGTTTATCCCAGGTTTGCTGAAGGAAAGTCATGATCTTCGATTTCTCATCCCCTTTTGAAGCCTGGA
>JANXXZ010000540.1 GCA_025350385.1 Bacteroidales bacterium | reverse complement strand
TCAGGATTCAGTATGTTGATCTGGTCGCCGCCGGTATAGGTGGGCATGTCTTCATTCCAGTATGCAATACCCGATAATCCGGGATAATAGGTATAGCTGCCTGCTCCGTCAAATTGGAGACGGTAAACACCGAATGCTGCGTGAATCTTGCCATTCTTATCGAAAGCAAGACCAACGGTTGCGTCAGGTGCATACATGGTATCAGTTGCTGTAGTAGTAGGATCAAGGTGTGGATAAGGATTTGCCCAGACAATCGTTTTGGTCCAGGTATCACCGTTATCAGCTGATTTCATGACAACCATGTCATTCCCATTGTCAACAGTGCAAAAAGCAAGATTGTTTCCCTGTGGTTCAGCCCATTCGTAGGTATCACCGCCAAATGCAACATAATCTGTAGCGCCCAGGCCTGGAAGAACAACAGGAGTTGTCCATGTAGCGCCACCATCGGATGATTTAGCGTATACAAGCGCCCCATCCTGGCCGTTGAAAACGGTACCGCCGTTAGCAACAGGAGAAGTTAGTGCAATTAGATGTAATGTGTTGTGATCGGTTCCGCCGCTAACCATACGTGGCCACAAAAGGCCAGTCGCGCCGGCAGGAGGTGCGATATTTGCTGCTGTCCAGGCGCCGGTGCCCTTGGTACTTCTTGAATTGAACTTCAATCCTGAAGCAAGACCAGTATGCGCAACAATTGCTTCGCCGCCGGTTCCAAGCTGAGCTACCGATGGCCAGCCTGTTTTTAGCGTTTCAACCCTGGCGGTAGGATCCGGTCCCCAGCTGGTTCCGTCAAAATAATTATAACCGGTGCCACGGTCGGCATATGCGGTTGGTGACATTCCACGGGTCCAAACTGCGCTGAAAGTGCCATCATCAAACCTGATAACCCTGCCATAAGGTGAAGAACCATTAGATTGCAGGTCATAAATAGTCGTTCCTACAACATCTTCAGGAAAAGCTAACATGGGAGCTTCTGTTTTAATCACACTCGAAAGCGGATTAACAGTTTCAGTAACTGCAACATCAGATTTCGTAACCGACATGCTGCGAACTGCCTGAGGAACAGCAATACGTTTTTGAGCATAAGTCAGCAAACCAAGACTCAATGCAAGTAACAAGAGTAACCCTTTTTTCATTTTGTCAGATTGTTAGTTATTAGATTAATATTTAGGAAATTTCTTCTCAGTAAAATGAGTACCACAAAATTAGAAATAATAAATTGCGAACAACTAATTATTAAAAAAAAAGCAGGCTTCCTTTTGCATGAAGCCTGCCAAGCGCTATACAACGGGTTTTATTTTATAACCAATTTATTGGAATACAGGGATTCACCTACTTTTACAGTTAAAAAATAGACCCCGGTGGCAAGCCCTAAGCCATCAATTTTTAACGTTTGACGGCCGGCCGGAAGCCTCCCATAATCGGTTGCAATCACATTCTGACCGGTTATATTGGATACCGAAAGACTAACAGGGCCCGGTTTTTCCAGGGTAATATCTACCGAAGTTGTTCCTTTAAAAGGATTCGGGTAGTTGGCCGAAACAACGGCTGTTGCTGGTCCCGACACTTGCGGAATGCCATTGAGAAGTGTAGATAAGCTATAGAAGTTGATAAAGTTATCTCCGGGAGGATCAAGGTCACCACGGACCGATAATCCGGGCTCATTATCAAGCTGGTAATGGAAATACCAGTTTGAACCGTCACCCACCTGGCTTATGCAGGGAAACACACACTCATCAAAAGTATGGATAGGATCACTGTCGAGGTCAACGATTTGCCCCCAGTTCAAGGCACCGTCACTGGAAGCACGGCCCCAGATATGTCTGTAATTCTGGGAGCCGTTGTCAAATCCCTCGGTTAAGCTCGAATAGATAAGTACTGCATTGTCAGTGTTCTTTTCGAAAGAAATTTGAGGCATGCTGGCAAAACCCAGTCCATAATTGCCATAATCGGCAGCCAGGTCTAGAGTTCCGTTTCCGTTCCAGTCGACAAGGTAAGTCCCGACAATTTTCCCCTGGGCATCCAGTGAATCAGGATTCAGAATGTTTTTTTGATCACCACCGGTAAACGTAGGCTGTTGATCATTCCAATAGGCTATTCCTGATAAACCGGGCCAGTATGAATAGGTACCGTCGCCATTAAAGAGTACACGGTAAACGCCGAAAACAACATGAAGTTTTCCGTTCCTGTCGAACGAAAGGTGTGAAGCGCCGTCCGGAGCATAAATAGTATCCGTTGATGTGGTCGAAACGTTCAGCATCGGGTATGGATGTTCCCATATCACTGTTTTTGACCAGGTTGTTCCGTTATCCGACGAACGCATCACGAAAAGATCTTCCTGGCTGTCGGCAACAAGGAATGCCAGGTTACTTCCCTGTGGCTCGGCCCATGCATAGGAATCACCGCTGAAACCATAATAATTGGTAGCATCCCATGAAGGATCGATATAATGTTTCGTACCCCAGGTGGCTCCCCCGTCGGTGGAACGGTAATAAAGCAAGGCGAGATTCTGCCCTGAATATGCCGAATAAGTGGTACAGATGATATGAACTGTGTCGTGGTTGGCTCCGGAAGAAACGATGCGGGGCCAGGAGATATCCACGGCACCGGTCGGACCTGCAAGAATGGAACTACTCCAAGCTCCTGAGCCAATAGTGGACCGCTTTGTAATTACCAGGCCCTGAACATCATGATGGGCGGCAACAATTTCACCATTTGCACCTACTGGTGCAATCCCCGGCCAGCCGGTACGCATTGTTTCGATACGGGCAGTCGGTTCAGAACCCCAGGCAGTGCCATCAAAATAGTTGTACCCGGTTCCGCGGTCACTGTATGCAGCAGGGGTTATTCCCCTGGTCCAGACAGCAGTAGCTCTTCCGTCAGGATAAAGATAGCATCGGCCTGAAGGTGACCCTGTATTTGATTGAAGGTCATATACTGTTTTTCCGATTTCAGTTTCCGAACTTATATACCCTGCATCCATATAAGTATTGACCGTGGACATAAAGTTGTTGGTTTCCTTGATTGCCTTATTTACAGGCTCTGTAACCATGTAATTGCGGACGGAAGCAGGCATTTTTACCCGGTCCTGTGCAAAAACACAAACCGAAATCATTGATAAGAGCAGGAGTAATGATTTTTTCATACTGTTTCTATTTTAGGTGAATGGATTAGATTGTCGTAAACCAAAAGTACATTTTTAATCATTACAGGAAAAGTCATATTATTTTTTTTCTTTCCCTCCTGATTTATCACGAGTATTCAGAGGAATAACAGTTGCCCTTTCATTCTTAACCTGATCGGAGAATAACTTCCTGAAAGTTATATGTTTCTTGGCAAAGACCCCTCCCACAGATTCATGGAGCATTCTCATCTTCGGGTTGAAATCGCCTACCCACGAGAGTTCCACCTCAGTGTACTGCGGGAATTCCTTCATCGCTTTATCCATGTGCCAGAAGAGGGCCGATTCAATTCCTGACTTCTGGAATTTCGGTTTAACACCCATGATGGTTATTCGTGAGCGGGTTAAAATATTTTTCCTGCCAATCAACCCTATCCTGAGTTTCTTGAGCAGCGTTGGCCTTCCGTTGAAATATTTCAGTAACTGGTTGATATCAGGTATCATTATTTCAAATGCGATGGGTTCGGTCTCATGGTAGGCAAACCAGATGAATTCAGGAATCACGATCTGTTTCAGTTGTTCCAGGATTCGTTGTGCTGCATCCGGTCCCATCGGTGAGAAATTTTCATGAAACTGCCAGGCATCATTATATATTTCAAGGAAATCACGCATGAAGCTATCCGCTTCAGCCAGGGTAAAATGCCTGAAATCGAATTCCGGTTTTTGGCGCACCCAGTCGGCTATCTTCCAGAATCGCTCAGGGAATGGCTTCTTCCGGTCAAGGTGGTTCGTTACCTGTTCAAAATAGGGTGTGAAACCATAATCTTCAAAAAACTTGCGGTAATAAGGCGGGTTGTAATTCATACCGAAACTCTGGGGCATGAATCCCTCTACCAGCAATCCCCAGAAATTATCATTTTCACCGAAATTGATTGGTCCGTCCATTGCCTGCATACCCCTTTCTTCCAGCCAGTTCTGGCAGGCATCAAAGAGGATCACTGCTGCTGACGAATCATTAACGCATTCAAAAAAACCCATGCCACCGGTCGGTTGCTGGAAAGTGAATGCTTTCCTGCGGTTGATAAAGGCAGCAACTCTCCCGCTCAGCCGCTCCTTCTCATCCACCATTATCCAGCGGATGGCTTCACCATGGGTGAAGAATATATTTTTCTCCGGGTTGAAAATATCATCAATCATTGAATCCAGGGGACAGATGAAGTTCTTGTCGTTATGATACAACAGCCTCATCACATCAGCAAACTGCCTGGAGGTTTGTTTATCATTTACTTCAATCAGCCGGTAATTCATGATCAACAAGGATTTGCGAGAGACAAATGTAGAAATATTTCATTTCTTCTGATTGGTCACTGTTTTATAATGTCGATGAAAACGGTGTGATTATTTCCGTCCGGTAATTTATAATTTAGCCACTAGCCACTGGCCACAAGGGACTAGTTCGCTGTTTGCTTGTCTTTATTCCCTTTTTCCCACTCCATTTTCCCTTTTTCATTGTCCATTGTCCATTGTCCATTGTCCATTGTCGCTAGTCGCTTATTCCCTTTTTCCCTAACCCGCCAAACCTTCCGCTTAAATCGTTACTTTTGCATCGCATCATTCAACGACTTGTGAAGAAACTAAACATCCTTATACTCCGTTCATACATTGGGCCGCTCATTGCTACCTTCTTTATAGTCGTTTTCGTATTGTTGATGCAGTTCCTCTGGCGTTATGTTGATGACCTTGTCGGAAAAGGACTTGAATGGAATGTTATTGCTCAACTGCTCTTTTACGCTTCGTTTACTTTTGTGCCCATGGCACTCCCGCTTTCTATCCTGCTGGCGTCGCTCATGACATTCGGCAACCTTGGCGAACGGTATGAACTAGTGGCTATCAAAGCCGCCGGGATTTCACTCCGCCGGGTGATGATGCCCCTGGCGCTCATTGCTTTTTTTATTAGCGTAGGAGCTTTCTACTACTCCAATATTGTATATCCTTATGCCAACTTAAAATTCAGAACTATTTTATATGATGTCCGGCAGAAAAAGATGGCCCTTAATATCCGTGAGGGAATCTGGTATTCAGGACTGGAAGGGTTCGTTATCAAGATAGGCAAAAAGGAACCAGATAAAGTGACCTTACGGAATATAATGATTTATAACCACACTAAATTCCAGGGTAACAGTGATCTTACAATAGCCGATTCCGGCAAGATGGAGCAGACTCCCGGCGGAAATTTCCTCCTGCTCACACTATATAACGGGTACAACTACGAAGAGAAAACGGGCAGAAACAGTGAAATTAAGAAACCTTTCCAGCGGACCCGCTTTGAAGAGGAAGTGATAAAGTTCGACCTCTCCCAGTTCAAATTCAGCCGTACTAATGACGAATTCTTCAGGAGCGCCTATTATATGCTCAATACCAGGCAGCTTAGCTATTCATCCGATTCACTTGCCAAAGAAGTGAATAGAAAAGCAACTGACCTGAAACGTTCGTTGATGGGCTATTATACTTACCTGCTCAAATCAAGGTTAACGGATAGTTCAATCGCGAAAGTACCAGTAATCAAAGTCACACCTCCGCTCGAAGGCCGTCAAAAGGACGAACAGGCAAGGATCATAAGTAATGCGCTGAACCTGTCAAGGAACGCCAAGGGCTCTTTTGAATACAGCCGGCAATCAATCTCTGAAACTACTACCCTGAAAGCCCGTTTTGAAATTGAATGGCACCGTAAGTTCACCCTCTCGCTCGCATGCCTTGCACTTTTCCTCATCGGGGCGCCATTGGGGGCAATCATCCGGAAAGGAGGACTTGGAATGCCATTGATCATTTCCGTCCTGCTTTTTGTTGCTTACCATGTTATCTCCTTTACGGGTGAAAAAGCTGCCCGCTCAGGAATAGCAGATCCATGGAAAGGGATGTGGATTTCGACTATGGTTTTTCTTCCGGTAGGCATATTTCTCACCTATAAGGCAACTACGGATTCCGCACTGCTGGACGCTGAAAAATATAAACAGATTTTTAACCGCCTTTTCCCGTTTCTCACCAAAAAGGCAAAACCAGGGAATGAAGATACTCCTGCTTTGTAATAAATCGCCCTGGCCCCTTCATGAAGGTGGGCCTATAGCCATGTATGCCATGATCTCCGGCTTGATAAAGGCAGGTCATCAGGTGAAGGTACTGGCTGCAAATACCAATAAATATACGGTTGATCCGGCTTCGATCCCCGAATCATTTGTACAAAGCACCGGTATTGAATTTGCCACAATCGATTTGTCCATACGCCCGATGGGTGCATTATATCATTATCTAAAAGGACAATCCTACCATGTGGCCCGTTTCCGCACTTTATCCTTCGAAAGCAGTCTCGTCCGTATACTGAAACAGGAAGAATTTGATGTCATCCAGGTTGAGATGTTGTACATGACGGTCTACCTGGATATCATCCGGAAATACAGCAGAGCTAAGGTAATTCTGAGGGCCCACAACATTGAGCACCTCATATGGCAGCGCCTTGCCAGCAACAGCCGGAATCCGCTTAAAAAACATTACCTGAACCATCTTTACCTTACACTTCGGAATTACGAGCTGGTTATTATGAAGAAACTGGACGGAATTGCAGCCATCACTGAAACGGATGCCGCTTTTTTCAGGAAATACACAGGGAAAGTGCCGGTAATCGCTATTCCTTTTGGTATTGATCCTGAATCATACCCTGCAACCAACCCGCAACTAACCGTTACTGATCTGTTCCACATCGGATCCATGAACTGGATACCCAATGAGGAAGGAATCAAATGGTTTCTTGAAAAAGTATGGCCTGAATCAAAGAAGAGCATTCCCTTTCTCTCAATCCATCTGGCCGGTCGTGCAATGCCTGGCTGGCTTACAACGCTTAATATTCCTGGTGTTATTGTCGAAGGCGAAGTTCCCGACGCCTGGCAATTTATGCAGCAACATGCAGTTATGATCGTTCCACTTTTTTCAGGCAGCGGAATCCGGATAAAAATAATTGAAGCCATGACAGCCGGCAAAGTAGTTATTTCAACCACTATCGGCGCCGAAGGGATTCGGTATGAAAACGGGAAACACCTTCTCATTGCCGATACCGCTGAAGACTTCGTGGATGCAATAGAAAAGGTAATGACAAATGTTGGTTTACGTAGATCGCTGGGGCAAAACGCGCGCAACCTTATGCTTGTGCAACATAACAATACAGAACTCATCAGCCGGCTGACTTTGTTCTATCAAACCCTTATTCAGGATAATAGTTGATAAAAGAGTAATCTCACCCATTCTCCCATTCTCCCGCTCTCCCATTCTCCCATTCTCCCATTCTCCCATTCTCCCATTCTCCCATTCTCACATTCTCCCATTCTCACATTCTCACATTCTCCCGCTCTCCCGCTCGCGCTCTCTCGCCCCCCCTCTCTCTCGCTCTCCCTCTCCCCGTCTCTCCCTTGCTCCTCGCTCCTCACTCCTCGCCCCTCTATAAAACCAAACCCTCCCCAATCAGCTAAAAACAAAAATTACAGGAAGGCAAGAACGCCGCCGCATCTTTATTCCCAATACTTTCTTAATTTTGCCGCCGACCAGCCCCTGCCTGGCCAAATCCGATTTAGCAATCAATCCCCCGGAAATGAAGCTGTTCATTATGCTTTCACGCGTACCTTATCCCACCGAAAAAGGGGATAAACTCCGGGCATTCCATCAGATCCGTTGCCTGTCAATGAATCATGAAATTATTTTATGCGCACTCAGCGATTGCATGGTTGATCCCGAAGCCGAAACGGTTCTAAGGAAATACTGTAGTGAAGTTCACATCATACCAGTCCATAAAACCGGCATGATTTGGAATTTAATTAAAGCTGTTTTTAACGGGAAACCAATGCAAACCGGATATTTTTACCGTTGCAAGGCCAAAAGAAAGGTTCAGAAACTCATAGAAGAGAGCAAACCCGATCATATCTATTGCCAGTTGCTGCGCGTTGCCGAATATGTAAGGAAGACCCCTTTAGTAAAAACACTCGATTATCAGGATGTGTTTTCCATGGGAATGAAACGCCGGATGAATACTTCACCCTGGTGGATGAAACCTTTTCTGAAGCTTGAATACAACCGCCTTTGCCGTTATGAAAAGGAAATTTTCGACGATTTTACCTATAAAACCATCATTTCGGCTCCTGACCGGGATATCATCCCCCACCCCGACCGGCAAAAAATAGTGATTGTACCAAACGGAGTGGATCAGGCCTATTTCAGCCCCATGAACCTGCCGAAAAATTTCGACCTGGTTTTTACAGGAAATATGGGGTATCCGCCAAATGTAAATGCAGCTGAATTCCTTGCCCGGGAGATCTTTCCCCTGGTCCTGAAAAAAATTCTTGGTGCCAGGTTGCTCATTGCAGGCGCCAATCCTCATCATAAAGTCCTTGCACTCAAGTCGGAACACGTGAAAGTGAGCGGCTGGATGCAGGATATCCGCGAGAGCTACGCTTCCTCAAAAATATTCATTGCCCCGATGCGCATTGGTACCGGATTGCAGAATAAACTCCTTGAGGCGATGTCAATGAAAATCCCCTGTATCACTTCTCCGCTTGCCAACACAGCGCTGGGGGCTAAGGAAGATGAAGAAATCCTGGTTGGAAAAACAGCCGCAGAATACTCTGATCATATCATTCGTCTTCTTAAGAACCCTGCTCTTGCCGATAACCTTGCCCAGAAAGGGTATGTTTTTGTAAAACGAACTTACGACTGGGAGAAATCAACCGCAATCCTGGAAAATTTGATAGTAAGCAATGAAGGATAGGCTTAACATAAAAAGCACAAATCCGAAATCAAAAATCCGAAATCCGAAATTCAATACTGATGGCTGACGATAAAAAGATCATATTTTCAATGGTAGGAGTGGGTAAGGTATACCCGCCGAATAAACAGGTACTGAAGGATATTTACCTGTCTTTCTACTACGGCGCCAAAATAGGGATCATCGGGTTGAATGGTTCCGGCAAATCAAGCCTGCTGAAAATCATCGCAGGTCTCGAAAAATCATTCTTGGGTGAAGTTGTGTTTTCACCCGGATATACCGTTGGAATCCTTGAACAGGAGCCGCACCTGGACGATACAAAAACCGTGAAGGAAATTGTTGAGGAAGGCGTCCAGGAGATCATTGACCTCTTGAAAGAATATGAAGAGGTGAACAATAAGTTTTCGGAGCCCATGACCGATGATCAGATGGAAAAACTCATCGACCGCCAGGGAAAACTGACCGAACTGCTTGAACACCATGAAGCCTGGGAACTGGATACCAAACTCGAACGGGCCATGGATGCGCTCCGCTGCCCGGATGGTGAAACACAGATCTCGGTTTGTTCAGGAGGAGAGCGTCGCCGTGTTGCTCTGTGCAGGTTGTTGCTTCAGCAACCGGATATCCTTTTACTCGATGAGCCTACCAATCACCTGGATGCCGAAAGTGTGGAATGGCTTGAACAATACCTGCAGCAATACAAAGGAACCGTTATCGCAGTAACCCACGACAGGTATTTCCTCGATAATGTAGCGGGCTGGATCCTTGAACTCGACCGTGGTGAAGGCATTCCCTGGAAAGGCAACTACACATCATGGCTTGAGCAGAAATCGAAACGCCTCGAACAGGAAGAAAAAACCGAGAGCAAGCGCCGCAAAACCCTTGAACGCGAGTTGGAATGGGTCAGGATGGCTCCGAAAGCACGCCATGCCAAAGGAAAAGCCCGTTTGAATTCCTATGAGAAAATGCTGGATGAAGATGTAAAAACGAAGGAAGAACGGCTCGAAATATTTATCCCGAACGGTCCGAGGCTCGGGAACAACGTGATTGAAGCAATCGGCGTCTCCAAAGCCTTTGGGGATAAACTGCTGTTTGAAGATCTTAACTTCTCATTGCCGCCCGGTGGTATAGTCGGTATCATCGGGCCGAACGGCGCCGGCAAAACCACCCTGTTCCGGCTGATCATGGGGCTCGAAACAGCTGATAAGGGCGAATTCAAGGTCGGTGAAACCGTTAAAGTCGGTTATATCGACCAGGCCCATGCCTCCATCGATCCTGAAAAGAATGTGTGGGAGGTGATTTCCGAAGGCAATGAACAGCTTCAGATGGGTGGCAGGCTGATCAACAGCCGTGCCTATGTATCGCGGTTCAACTTCAACGGTTCCGACCAGGGCAAAAAAACCGGCGTACTATCTGGCGGGGAGCGGAATCGTCTTCACCTTGCATTAACGCTCAAAAGTGAAGCAAATGTCCTTCTGCTCGACGAGCCGACCAATGATATTGACATCAACACCCTGCGGGCCCTCGAGGAGGGCCTGGATGATTTCGCCGGCTGTGCTGTTGTAATATCCCACGACCGCTGGTTCCTCGACCGCGTGGCTACGCATATCCTGGCTTTTGAAGGCAACTCCCAGGTGTATTACTTCGAAGGCGGCTACACCGAATATGAGGAAAACCGCAAGAAACGGCTCGGCGATGATACCCCGAAGCGGATCAGGTTTAAAAAACTAATCGTCTGAGGTAGCAGGGGACTTACTTTATCATTTTTAATTTTGTGTTAAGTGTTATTCATTATTTGTTGTTTCAATGATAAACATAAAACATTTAATGTTTAATGATTAAGTTGAAAAGGGTGGAACACCGAAAATGGAAACCAGAACTTCGAACTCCACACGCTAACTGCTCCTCGAAGAAATAACAAACAAAGAAAATGATCAAAATAGATAACAAACTAATCGATACCGTGATCGCCCAGGCAAAAGAATCTCCCCGCCTGCGGATGAATTACAATTTCCATCCTGATCTGAGCGATCCTGTCCAGCGGCTGATCAATGCGCTGGAACCCTGGACCTATATCCGTCCCCATAAACATTACTCGAAAGAAGAATCTTTCGTGTTGCTCCGGGGAACAGTGCTGGCAGTGGTTTTTAACGATGACGGAACCATCCGCGATCATTTTGTGCTCAATGCAGCCACCGGGAACCTAGGTGTGGAATTTGAAGAAAATTTCTTCCACATGCTTACCGCCCTTGAATCAGGATCAGCCGTCTATGAAATCAAGGAAGGCCCTTTTGTTCCACATACCGAGGGCAGTTCAGCCCCCTGGGCACCACAGGAAGGAACTTCTGAAGCCAAAAGTTTCCTAATTAGTGTTTTCAACCGGCTTGGAATCCATCACCCTCAATCGCTAAATTTTATTTAAGAATTTCA
>JANXXZ010000534.1 GCA_025350385.1 Bacteroidales bacterium | reverse complement strand
AGAAATTTACCAGGGCAATGCGTTGCAACACCCCAAGTATACGAAGGCTTTCAAGGTGGTTATAGGGAAACCCGTTCAACGCTAGCCCGATAAGGAAAATGATGGCCGACCGTTTTGCCAGGTGCCTGAAGAGCAGTCCTTTGGAATCGCCTTTCTGTAGCCGGCGCTGGGTTGAAAGGAAGAGGGAAAAGCCCATGATGAACAGGAAAAAGGGGAACACCAGGTCAGTCGGTGTGCATCCTGCCCATTCCGAATGTTCCAAAGGCGCATAGGCAGCGCTCCAGTCGGCGGGATTATTTACAATGATCATCCCGAAGATGGTAAGCCCCCGCAAGGCATCCAGGGAAGAAAGTCGCTGTGTTGTCGGCATAAAAAGGATTTATTCTACGAAAATAAGGATAAACGGGAATAATTCATGAATTCATGAAAGTAAATGATCAAACAAGTCGGCGGAAGAAACAAATCCGGGGCTGGAATAAAGAGTATCACCTGGAAATTCTCAGGAACGAAACGCAATTGAGAATCGGTTTTCAGCTATTTTGGAATTATCATTTGAATTGAAAGAAGTATGAATTTTGTTGTTGCGGTTAGCTAAGCGCTGACACAAACTCAAATTTTCAAACAATTAAGGATCAGGATGTAAAACTCAATGAAAATGAATATCTTTACTAGGATATCCGATTAGAAAAAATAAATAGTTACAATGATGAGAACACATTGGATCGTTTTGGTTTTCATAGGATTTTCCCTTGCATTTTCCATCAAGGGCGCCTCTCAGAATCCGGATAAAAATCAATCTGCCGATATTAAGGCAATCAGGCAGGCCGCTGCAAAGCTGGATGCAGCTTATAATCGACGTGATGCCAAAGCGTTCAGTGAAATATTCCTGGAAGATGCAGATTTTCAATGGCATACCGGTGAATTATTAAAGAACCGTACAGAGATCGGGCAGTACTTCGCAAATTCATTCAGGAAAATGCCCACCGATTACCGGCACATTACTACATTTCAACATATCCGTTTTCTAAAACCCGACATAGCAATTTCAGATGGTACTGTTGTAATTGCACGGGAAGGAGCAGCCGAAAACGAGAAACCTGTTCTTGAGGTGCTCTTTACCTGCGTTGGTGAAAAGGTTAAAGGTAAGTGGAGCATTGCAGCTATAAGGCTAATACTCCCGAAAAGAGAATAGTCCTGATCGTTTTTAATGCGATTAACAAAAGTTACTTTTACTAACACGAGGAATAGTAATATGGGTTTCAATTATTTTACAGCGGCCTGCCCCGCAGCGGTATATCAGCACGGTTGTCAGGAAGGTAGTTCCGAAATCCTTTACTTGCTTTATCGCTGAACCATCAGCGTTCATGGGAAATAATGCCTTTACGACTCTTTAAAATGAAAAACAAATCATTCATGCTGACAATTGCAATCCTGGTTATTGCGATTAATGGTTTTGCGCAGACAAAGAGCTCTTTCACTGATCCGCGCAATGGTAAAGTATATAAAACAGTAACCATCGGCACACAGACGTGGATGGCTGAAAACCTCGCCTACAAAGCAGGGGGTGGATGCTGGGCCTATAACAACGACAAGGAAAATGTAAAAACCTATGGGTATCTTTATACCTGGGATACTGCCAAAAAAGCATGTCCTGCAGGCTGGCATCTCTCCTCAAAGGATGAATGGGCAGCGCTGGTGACATCCCTGGGTGGCGAATCTGTTGCCGGCGAAAAAATAAAAGAAACCGGCACTGACCATTGGCTGAAGCCTGTATCGGGGGCATCTGATGAAACTGGTCTTAGTGTCCTGCCGGGAGGCTTCCGGAATGAAGAAGGTGTGTTCTACGACCTTGGCTATATGTTCTTCGGTTGGTGCTCTAGCGAAGAGGACGCTGAAAAGGCCGACCATATACTCATATACTCTCATACTAAAAGCGTAACAATCAGTTATATAAAAAAGATCTATGGATTTTCAGTTCGGTGTGTTAAAGACTGAAATGCAATAATAAAAGAGTCAGAAATTGATACTCTGGCAAATGAGCCAATAGTTGACCGGAGAATATATAATCTGGAGTTTTATTACCCACACCAATATCGTGCTGGTTAACAGGAAAGTACCAGTCAAACTGCAACTTTTCAACGTCTGGACTGAAGGTAACCACTTACTTATGAATAAAATTCAGCTATTTTTAATATTTTTATTATGTTCCAGCTATTTTGCTGATGCTCAGAACAGTTTTAGCACAAAGCTTTCAACCGCTGCCCTGGGTCTTACTTAAGGGCACCTCTAAAAACTACTTTTT